>NZ_JBHTMU010000034.1:0-45134 GCF_042679605.1 Litorisediminicola beolgyonensis | reverse complement strand
ACCGGGCCAGCGCGTCAGCGCGTCACCGGGGGCGTGGTCCGACCGGGCCAGCGCGTCAGCGCGGCACCGGGGGCGCGGCCCGACCGGGACAGCGCGATAGCGCGTCACCGGGGAATTTGAGTCCCCGCTGCATCAGCGCAGGACGGAGCGCAGGGCGCACCCTAGGCGCCGCGGGGCGCCCGCGCTAGGCAGGGGCGGCGCAGAACAAGGGAGCGGCCCCATGCTGGTCTTCTGGAAAGAGCGGCTCGTCTTTCTCGCGGTCCCCAAGACCGGCACCTCGGCCTATGCGCGCGCGCTCGGGCCCCACGCCTCGATGGTCGTCAACGATCCGCCCGAGCTGAAACACGCGCCGGTCTACCGCTACAACCGCTTCTTCCGCCCGATGTTCGAAAAGGCGGGCGCCGAGGACATGGAGGTCATGGCGGTGATCCGCGAGCCGATCTCCTGGCTCGGCTCCTGGTATCGCTACCGCCAGCGCCCGTTCCTCGAGGGCAAGCCGACCTCCACCGCCGGGATCAGCTTCGACGCCTTCGTCGCGGCCTATCTGCAGGGCGAGAAGCCCGCCTTCGCCAATATCGGCGCGCAGTCGAAATTCGTGGAGCCGCGCCCGAACGGAACCGAGGTCACCCATTTCTTCCGCTACGAAGAGCAGGGCCGGATCATCGGGTTTCTCGAAGAGCGCCTCGGCCTGACACTCGATCTCCCGCGCGAGAATGTCTCGCCCCGCCGCGACATCGCGCTCGATCCCGGGCTCGAGGCGAAGCTCCGGCGCAAATGCTCCGACGAGTTCGATCTCTGGGAGCGGATCGGCGGCTGAGCCTCACTCCGCCGCGGTGCGCTCCGGGCGCCATTCCGACAGCGCCTTGTCGGTGCGGCGCCAGTTGAGCGCCAGACGTTCGCGCAATTCGCGCTGGATGCGCCGTCCCGCCTTGGCATCGGTCTCGATCCGCGCGAGATCGGCGCGGAGCGCTTCGGCCCCAAAGGCCGCGGCGCTGCCCGAGAGCTGGTGCGCGGTGGTCGCGACCTCCTCGGGCGGGGTCTCGGGATCGTTCAGCACCGCGATGGCGCGGGTCGTCTCGTTGCGGAACCGGGCGATGAGCGCGTCGTAGATCTCGGCGGGCAGCGAGTTGCGCATCGACATCAGGTGTTCGGGATCGAAAAGCGCCCGACGGGGCGGCTGGCCGGGTCCCTTCCGCTCTTGTGCGACGCGGCCGAGGATGCGGTGCAGAAGACCGCGATCCACCGGCTTGCCGATGCAATGCTGCATGCCCGCGCTGCGGAAGCGGGCGACCTCGTCGGGCAGGGCGTGGGCGGTGACGGCGATGATGGGCGCATCGCTCGAGGGGCCGCTTCCCGCGCGGATCCGGCGCGCGGCCTCCTGGCCGTCCATCACCGGCATGGAGATGTCCATGAGGATCGCGTCGAAGCGCTCGGCCTCGGCGGCCGCGACGCCCGCCGCGCCGTCACCGGCCTCGGTGACGCGGTGCCCGTCGGCTTCGAGCATCCGCCGGGCGACGAAGCGGTTGATCTCGTTATCCTCGACAAGGAGCACCGAGAGCGGACGCGGGGCGACGGGCGCCTCGGCGCTCTGCGGCGCGTCGGCACTGACCATGTCCCCGTCGACGCGGGCGAGCGGCAGACGCAGCCAGAAGAGCGATCCGTCGCCCGGCTCGCTTTCGGCACCGATATCGCCATCCATCAGGAGGGTGTAGCGGCGCGCAATGCCAAGGCCGAGGCCGGTGCCGCCCGCAGCGCGCGCGTAAGAGCTGTCGATGCGTTCGAAATCCTCGAAGATCCGGTCGAGATCGGCGGCCTCGATGCCGATCCCGGTGTCGATGACGCGGAACTCGAGCTGCCCGTCCTTGCCCTGGAGCCGCTCGACCTCGACCTGCACGCTGCCGTCGCGAGTGAACTTCACCGCGTTCGAGACGAGGTTCAGAAGCACCTGCCGCAGGAGCCGCGCATCCGCCATGACATGGTCCTCGGGCGGTCCGATCCAGGTCCAGCCCATGACGTTGCCATTGGCAAGCGCCAGGGGCTGCGCGGTCTCGATGACGCTGGCCATCAGCGCGTCGATCGAGACCGGCTCGGGCAGGGTGTCGAGCTTGCCCGCTTCGAATTTCGACAGGTCGAGCACGTCGTCGACCAGCGCCACGAGCATCTCGCCCGAGCGTTCGGTCCGGTCGAGGAGATCGTCCTGCGGTTCCGACAGACCGGTGTCGCGCATGAGCTGCAGCGTGCCCAGAAGACCGTTGAGCGGCGTGCGCATCTCGTGGCTCATCACCGCGAGGAACCGCGCCTTGGCACGCTCGCCCGCCAGCGCGCGGTCGCGCGCCTCGGTCAGCGCGTCCTCGGCCGCCTTCTGGCGCGAGATGTCGCGGATATAGGCGACGTAGATCGGATCGAAGAGATCGTGCCCGGCGCTGTCGATGGCGATCTCGACCGGGAAGCGGCGGCCGTCATCGGCGCAGACCTCGGTCTCGAAGCGCCGCGCGGCGGGATCGGGGCGGACACCGTCGTCGATGAAGGCCAGGGGCCTCCGGTCGTCGCGCTGGCAGAGGAACTCGTTGAGCTTGCGCTCGATGGGCGTGCCGTAGGGCAGGCCGAAGAGCCGCAGCGCGGCGGGGTTCAGCTCGACGATGGTGCCGGAGCTGTCGCAGACCACGATCCCGTCGAGCGCGGTGTCGGCGATGGCCTTGGTGCGCTCGGCGGTGCTGCGGATCTCGGAGGTCTGTTGCTTGAGACGCCTGTTGAGATGCATCAGGCCCGCCGCCAGCACCAGGAGTGCTGCAAACATCAGCGCGAGGATCACCGCCAGCTTGACCAGGGTGCGCAGGATCTCGGCGCGCTGGGAGACCGCGCTTTCGGCATTCGAGGCGACGCTGATCACCGTCAGGTCGCGCACCGCGTCGTTGATCTCCGAGCTTGCGCGGTACAGCCCGGGCAGGGCTGCCTGAAGCGCGGCGTCCGGGCCGTCGATCAGGAGCACGGTCTCGGCAAGGTGGTCGCGCACCATCTGCAGATCGGCGGCGTAGTTCGGATCCTGCCGAAGCTCGAAAAACGTGTCGCCATAGGCCAGCGTGTCGATGCGGCTGTAGAAGACGTCGAAGCGCCGCCTGAGCAGATCGAGCGGGACGCGGCCGGCCTCGGCATCGGCGATGGCGCCGCGATAGCGAAGATATTCGACCTCCGACTGCGACATGGTCCATTCCATGTTGTCGGTGCGCGAATTGCCGAACTCGTCGATGGCGCGCACGACATAGACCCCGAGGAACGCCATGACCGCGACGCTGATCGCGAACGCGACCAGCATCGCCCAGGTCACCGACCTGCGCGTGGGTTTCGTCGTGGGGTCGGACAGGGTCCGTCGCAGTGCGCCACCTCCCTTGAAGACAGGCGCCCGGCGCGCCTCTCTTACAGGGTTACTCCTTGATCTCGATCCGGTCCAGTTGCCAGATCGAGCGGGAGAAATGCACCTCGGTGTTCAGTTCGGGCGCATCGTCGAACGGGTAGATGACCCAAAGCGGCCCCTTGTCGCGCACGCTCATCTCGGCGCCGTTGCGCTCGTAGGCGATCAGCGCGACGTCGTTCTCCCAATCCTCGGCGGGGATGTCGATGGCGTAGTCGTTGATCGCGGCAGCGCGGAGCGAGGGCCGGTCTGTGACCTCGATCCGCTCCAGAAGATCGGCGAGCGGCACGCCGGTGAACTCCTGAACCCCCTCGGTCCAGATCGTCGCCGTGCGGATGGTGCGCACGGGCAGGGCTTCCAGCATCGCGCGGTCGAAGAGCGCGGCATCTCCCTCGGGGTTGTTGGTGAGCCCGATGGCGCCGGTGATGGTGAGAAGAACGTCGCCCTCGGGCGCGGGAAGCGGGTCGGCTGCAATCGCCGGCGAAACCAGAAGCGTCGCGCTCGCGAAAACAGCGAAAATGAAACGGCTTACACGGTGCATTTCTGAAAAGTTCCAATTAATTGCGGCGTCCGCACATTAATGGATCGGCGGGTCGGGCAAAGTGCAATTTGGCTTTAATAAACTAGCCTTAAGTATAGGTGACCCGGCGTCACAACGTCCATCATGGGGATAAGTGTTGATTGCTCACGGCTGCTGCGGCACAGTATTTGCCACCGCGGCAGGATGCGTGCCGCGGCAAGCGCGCAAGCGCGCGGCGGGACAAAACTGTTATGCGTATTCTTATTGCCGACGACCACGATCTATTGAGAGATACGCTGGTGTCGTTTCTCGAAGCCGAAGGCGGGATCGAAACCGAGACCGCGGCGGATTTCTCTCAGGCGCTGTCACGGGTGAAGCAGGAGCCGGATTTCGATCTGGTGCTTCTGGATTTCTCGATGCCCGGGATGAACGGCCTGTCGGGCCTCGAACGCATGCGCTCCGTCCCGGGCGATCACCGCGTTGCGGTGATCTCGGGCACCGCCACGCGCAGCGTCGCCGAAGAGGTCCTGGCCTCGGGCGCGGCGGGGTTCCTGCCCAAGACGCTGTCGGCAAAGAGCCTCGTGAACGCGGTGCATTTCATGGCCCGCGGCGAGCAATACGCGCCGATCGACTTTCTCAGGGGCGGCGACGATCCCTCGTCGCATCCCTTGCGCGAGAAACTGTCCCAGCGTGAATACGAGGTGCTGCGGGGGCTGTCGGAAGGCAAGTCGAACAAGGAGATCGCGCGCGATCTCGACATCCGCGAGCCGACGGTGAAGCTGCATGTCAAAACGCTCTACCGCAAGATCGGTGTCCAGAACCGCACGCAGGCGGCGCTGATCGCCCGCGAAGAAGGCGTGTTCTGAAGGGCTTGCCCCGTTCGGACCTAAGCTGACTCTCCTGGAAATATTCGCTTGGCTCCGGGCTGGGGCCGGATTATCTCTTGCCTGCCTTCGGGGCGGATGCGGCCGGTGATGGAGACCTCAGCCTGTTTGAACTGGCCGGATATATCGGCGTTGCGCTCTATCTCGGGGCCTATGCGGCGCTTCAGCTCGGCGTTCTGCGCGGGTCGGGGCTGACTTACACGCTGGCCAATCTCGCCGCCGCGTGTCTCGTTCTCGTCAGCCTCATCGAAAGCTTCAACCGCGCCTCGGCGATGATCCAGCTTGCCTGGGTCGCGATCAGCCTTGCCGGTCTCGCGCGGATGGCGCTGGCGCGGATGCGGCTGCGCTTCAGCGCCGAGGAGCGCGCCTTCCTGGCGATGCAGTTTCCGGACATGACGCCCAACATGGCGCGGCGGTTTCTCGATGCGGGCAACTGGATCGAGCTCGGCACCGGGACGCTTCTGACGCGTGAGGGCGAGCCGGTCACCAACCTCTTCTGCGTGGTCGACGGGCGGATTGTCATCACCAGCGGCGGTCAGGAGATCGGCGAGGTGACGGATGGTTTTGTCGGCGAAATCAACGTTATGTCGGGCGGTCCTGCGACAGCGACGGCGGTCGTTGCCAGGACGGCGCGGCTTTTCGTGATCTCGGGCGATGTGCTGCGGCAGGAGCTGAAGCGCGATCCCGACCTGCGGCTCGTCGTCGAACACAGGCTCACCCGCGACACCGGCGAGAAGCTGGCCGCCGCCAACCGGTCGCTGCGAAAGCTGCGGTCGGGCCAGTGACCGACCTGGCCGAGGCGTTCGAGCGGCTCGTCCGCATCCGCCGCGACGTGCGCCGGTTCCGCCCTGATCCTCTGCCCGAGGGCTGCCTCGATAGGCTCCTCGCGATCGCCCATCACGCGCCCTCGGTTGGGCTGTCGCAGCCCTGGCGCTTTGTCCGGGTCGGTGATCCGGAGCGGCGCCGGGCGCTTGCGGAGCATGTCGATGCCTGCAACGCGGAGGCGGCTCAGGCCTATTCGGGCGAGCGGCGTGCGCGCTACGAGCGGCTGCAGCTGCACGGGCTGCATGACGCGCCGGTGGTCCTCGGGGTCTATTGCGACGAGACGACCCCGCAGGGGCGCGGGCTCGGCGCGGCCAGCATGCCGGAAATGCGGCGCTATTCCTGCGTGACCGCGGTCCACACGCTCTGGCTCGCGGCGCGGGCCAAGGGGATCGGTCTCGGCTGGGTGTCGATCCTGACGCCGGACGTGGTCGATCGCCTGCTCGACGTGCCCGCTGGCTGGCACGGGTTGGGCCTTCTGTGTCTCGGCTATCCGCAGGAGGCTTTTGACCGGCCGGAGCTGGAGCTTCGCGGCTGGGAGCGGCGGTCGGACTGGCGGAGCACGCTGATCGAGCGCTGAGCCGGACTGCTGCCCCGGGACGTCCACCGGGCCGGGAAGATTGATCCAGATCATTGTGCGCAAAGGCCTTGTGCCCCGGAATGGAGCCTGTGCCGACAGGGGCACGGGGGCAGCGGCCTCGTCTGCTGCCTTGGCAACAGGGAGGATTAAGACATGCGGACAAGCGCGCATCTACTCGCTCTCTCGATCATCGCGCTGGCGGGCACGACCGCCACTGCCGACGAGATGGGACAGACCGATTTCATGGAAGGCTGCGCCGGGTGCCACGGCGAAAGCGGCAAGGGGCAGGGGCCGTTGGCCGAGCTTCTGAACGTCGCGATCCCCGATCTGACGCAGCTCTCCGCCGGGAATGACGGGGTCTTTCCGATGCTGAAGGTCATCCACACGATCGACGGGCGGACGAGCCTCAAGGCGCATGGCGGGCCGATGCCGATCTGGGGCACGGTGTTCAAATCCCACGCGGCCTCGGCCAGCGGCGTCTATGGCGGACCGGAAGCGGTGACGCGCGGGCGCATCCTGTCGATCGCCTATTACCTCGAGTCGATCCAGGAGTGAGCCTTCGCTGAGCGAGGTCCGGGACGCGAAACGGCCGGGCGCATGAGGCCCGGCCGTTCCGTGGTCCAGATCGCCTGAAAGGCGTCAGATCAGAGGAGCTTGCCCATCGCCACGGCGGTGTCGGCCATGCGGCAGGAGAAGCCCCACTCGTTGTCGTACCAGCTGAGGACGCGGACGAAATTGCCGTCCATCACCTTGGTCTGGTCGGTCGCGAAGATCGACGAATGCGGGTCGTGGTTGAAGTCGGAGCTGACGAGCTTCTTCTCGGTCACGCCGAGGATGCCCTTGAGCGGGCCACCGGCGGCGGCGCGGATCGCGTCGTTGATCTCGTCCACCGAACAGTCGCGGTCGGCCTCGAAGGTGAAGTCCACCACGGACACGTTGGGCGTCGGCACGCGGATCGCGACGCCGTCGAGCTTGCCGTTCAACTCGGGCAGCACGAGGCCCACGGCCTTGGCCGCGCCGGTCGAGGTCGGGATCATCGAGAGCGCCGCGGCGCGTGCGCGGTAGAGATCCTTGTGCATCGTGTCGAGCGTCGGCTGGTCGCCGGTGTAGCTGTGGATCGTGGTCATGAAGCCGCGCTTGATGCCGATTGCGTCGTTCAGAACCTTGGCAACCGGCGACAGGCAGTTGGTGGTGCAGGACGCGTTCGAGACGACCTTGTCATCGGCGGTGAGGCTCTGGTGGTTCACGCCGTAGACGATGGTCTTGTGCGCGTCCGAGCAAGGGGCGGACACGAGGACCGCGCTCGATCCGTTCTCGAGATGCAGGGCGGCCCTCTCGCGGCTGGTGAAGATGCCGGTGCATTCCAGCGCCACATCGACGCCCTCCCAGGGCAGGTCCTTGGGGTCGCGGATGGCGGTCACGTTGATCGGGCCGCGGCCCACGTCAATGGTATCGCCGTCGGTCTTGACCTCGACCGGGAAGCGGCCGTGCACGCTGTCATATTGCAGAAGGTGCGCATTGGTCTCGACCGGGCCGAGATCGTTGATCGCCACCACCTCGATATCGGTGCGGCCCGATTCAACGATGGCGCGCAGAACGTTGCGCCCGATGCGGCCGAAGCCGTTGATCGCGACTTTGGTGGTCATGTCGATATCTCCTCCGGGTTAGGTCCGGTCTGCAGGGTTCTGTTACCGCTAACAAGCAAATCGCGGTCCTCACGTCAAGGTGACACGGGACGCGCAGAGGTCAAGCTAGCGCCAGAAGGCGGTCCATTCGAGCAGGGCGAAGAACTTCTTGCCGAGGAAGACGTAGTGTTCGGTGCCGAAGAGCAACCCGTCGACGACGATGGCCAGGATCAGGGCGGACCCGATGAACAGGGCCAGTTTGTTGGTCATGGGAAGCCTGCGGCAGGGGTAGACGACACGATGCCCTTGGCGTCGCATGTCCGGGCGGCGCTGTCATGTCACAAACGGGCCGATCCTGCGGCGATCTCGGTGCCTGTGTCCTCGGCGACAGGGGCTCCTGCGTCGCGCGGCAGGAGCGGAGCGTCCATCAGGTCGTCGATCAGGAGCGACAGGAGCGCGCCGCGCCCGCTGACCCCGGCCTTGCGGTAGATCGCGTTCAGATGCGACTTCACCGTGCCCTCGGCCGAGGACCTGAGCCGGGCGATCTCGGCGATGTCGCAGCCCTTGATCAGGAACTGTGCCACTTCGCGCTCGGACGGGGTCAGGCCCCAGAGCGCGAACTGCTCGGCGATGACGTCCTGAAAGGCGCTGGCCGCGACCGAGACCTGCCGCTCCAGATGCGCCGCGCGGCGACGATAGGCGAGGAGGAGGCGGTATTCGAAGACCAGCGTCAGGCAGAGGACCAGCGTCGCCAGAAGCTCGAAGGCGGAATGGCCGTCGAGGCTGACGCCGCCCGCAAGCCGCATGTCCTCGACCACGTCGGCGAGGTAGAAGACCGCGCAGGCGACCTGCGCGGCGATCAGGGCAAGAAGCAGCCCCGGGCGGGTGGGGAAGGCGGGCCTCATGGCGCGAGGCTAGCACTCTCCGGCACGCGTTTGACACCTGTGATCATCGCCCGCGGCAGGTTGACGCCGGTCCGGCGGCTTTCCCAGATCACCGCGGCGACATGGACGATCACCGAGATCTCGGCCCAGGTGACGAGCGCCTCGTGGGCCTCTTCGACCCAGTCGATGCCGAACCATGTGGGCGTGGTCATCATCCAGCCCGTGAGCGCGATAAGCGCGACGCTGCCCAGAAGGTTGAGGATCATCAGCGCGCCGAGCGGCGTATGGCCGAGATGCACCCGCGCGCGGCCCGCGGCGATGTCGTCGAGCTGGCCGAGCGCCGCTCCGGGGTGCGGCAGGAAGCTCGCGAAGCGGGCGAAGCGCGGGCCGACCAGACCCCAGACCAGCCGCAGCGCCAGGAGCGCCGCGATCGCGTATCCGAGCCACTCGTGCAGGGCGCTTTCGGGATCGGTGACGAGCGCATTGGCGGCGAAGCCCGCGACCAGCGCCCAGTGAAAAAGACGGATGAACGGGTCCCAGACGCGATATTCGGTCATGGCGGGCCTCCTTGGGGTCATGGAAAAGGGGCGCGCGCGGCACGCTTGGGGGATGAGCCGCGCGCGGGCGGTGTCACTCCTCCTTGGTTTTCACGATCTCGAGCTGGTCATCGAGGTAGAGCTCGAACATGCCGCCATCTTTCAGGGCGTAGACCTCGATCATGCCGTCCTCGATCTCGATCTTGCGGACCTCGTAGCCTTCGTCGGTGAGCTTTTCGCGGATCGCGCTGTCCTGCTCGGGCGAGACGGTGCCTTCGGAGGCCATCGCGCCTGTGGCGGCAATGGCGGCAAGGAGAGTGGCGGCGGTGAGGGAACGAAGCGTCATGGTCTGTCCTTTCGGGCGAGGCGCCGGGGCGGATTGCCCGGGCTGTGTGAGGACAGAGATGCCGGTGCCCGCGGTCCCCGGCTATCGACCGGAAGGCGCAGGCGGCATGGTCTGCAACCCCGGTTCAGGCGGCGATTTCGCGCTTCGTGAAACGGCCCAAGCACAGAAAAACGCCCCGCCGGACCGGCGAGGCGTCAAATCGAGCAAGTAAGGAGCGGCGCGTCAGTGCAGCAGCCGGCCCATCGTCCCGGCCACATCGGCCATCCGCGCCGAGAAGCCCCATTCGTTGTCGTACCAGGCCAGGACCCGGACAAGGCGGCGACCGACGACCTTGGTCTGGTCGGGTGCAAAGATCGAGCTCTGGGTGGTGTGGTTGAAATCGACCGATACCTTGGGCTCGGGGTCGTAGGCCAGTACCATGCCCATCCGGCCCGAGGCGGCCTCGCGCACCACCTCGTTGACGTCCTGGACGGTGACGTCGCGGCCCGCCTCGAAGGTCAGATCGACCGCCGAGACATTCGGCGTCGGCACCCGGATGGCCGAGCCGTCGAGCTTGCCGCGCAGGTTCGGAAGCACCTCGCCCAGCGCCTTGGCCGCACCGGTCGAGGTCGGGATCATCGCCATCGCGGCGGCGCGGGCGCGGTAGAGGTCGCTGTGGCGACGGTCGAGCGTCGGCTGGTCGCCGGTATAGGAGTGGATCGTGGTCATCACGCCGCCCTCGATCCCGATCGCCTCGTCCAGCACCTTGGCCAGAGGCGCAAGGCAATTGGTGGTGCAGGACCCGTTCGAGATCATCCGCTCTTCGGGGCGCAGGTCGCGGTGGTTGACGCCGTAGACCACGGTGCGCTCGACATTCTTCGCGGGCGCCGAGATCAGCACCTTGCGGGCGCCGCGGCGGAGATGCACGTCCGCCTTCTGGCCGTCGTTGAACTGCCCGGTGCACTCGAGCACGACGTCGCAGCCCTCCCAGTCGAGTTCCTCGGGGTCATAGGTCGAGAAGACCTGCATCGGCCCGCGGCCCAGATCCATCGTGTCGCCCTTGACGGTTACGGTGCCGGGGAAACGGCCATGCACGCTGTCGTAGCGCAGAAGATGGGCCGAGGTCTCGATCGGTCCGGTGGCGTTGATCTTGACCACCTGGACGTCGTTGCGCGCGCTTTCGGCGATATGGGCGAGGGTGGAGCGTCCGATCCGTCCGAAGCCGTTGATCCCAACCGTGACAGTCATGTCCACTCCCTTCCGTTCAGCACAAACCTGCCCGGGCCTTAGGCCGGGGGTGGCGTGGGCGCAACGCAAAAAGGCATTCCGGGACAATATGTTAGCGTTAAATCTCCTGTTAGCGCATGACATTGTGCACAATGGTGTACCGCGGCCCGCGCTCTGGCCGCGCCGGGGGGGACGCGCTATGTGCACATTCGCCGGGGCGGTCCCGGCGCCAGGAACGGGTGAGACATGTCCGGATTGATTGCGCTTCTCGACGACGTGGCCGGTATCGCGAAAGTGGCCGCGGCGTCGGTCGACGACATTGCCGGGCAGGCGGTCAAGGCGGGCTCCAAGGCCGCGGGCGCGGTGATCGACGACGCGGCGGTGACGCCGAAATACGTGCAGGGCTTCCCGCCCGCGCGCGAGCTGCCGATCATCTGGAAGATCGCGCGCGGCTCGCTGATCAACAAGCTGGTCTTCCTGTTGCCGGTGGGGCTGTTGCTCTCGGCCTTCGCGCCCTGGGCGATCCCGCCGCTCCTGATGCTGGGCGGGGCATACCTGTGCTTCGAGGGCGCCGAGAAGATCTACCACGCGCTCTTCCACAAGGGCGAGGCCGGGCACGATCCGAAGACCGAGAAGGTCAGCGACCTGCATCTCGAAGAGAAAAAGGTGCAGGGCGCGATCAAGACCGATTTCATCCTCTCTGCCGAGATCATGACCATCGCGCTCTCGGCGATCCCCGAGAGCACCTTCTGGATGGAAGCCGGCACCCTGGCGATGGTGGGCGTGCTAATCACCATCGCGGTCTACGGAGCCGTGGCGATCCTGGTGAAGCTCGACGATATCGGCCTCTGGCTGGCGCAGATCGGACGGCTGGGGGCGACGCGCGCCTTCGGCCGCTTCATCGTCAAGCTGATGCCCTGGCTGATGAAGGTGCTGACCGTCGTGGGCACCGCTGCGATGATCTGGGTCGGCGGTTCGATCATCGTGCACGGCCTGGCCCAGCTCGGCTGGCACGCGCCCGAGGAGATCATCCACCACGCGGCGGTCGCCGTGGGCGCCTCGGTCGGCGAGGGTCTGCGCGGCGCGGCGGAATGGGTGACGACGGCGGCACTCGACGGAGTTCTGGGACTGGCGCTGGGCTTCGTGCTGATCCCCATCGGCACCAAGATCGTCGGCCCGCTCTGGGCATCGGTGTTCGGCGGCAAGAAGGGCGCGGCCCACTGATCCGCGCCAGCCCGGATGCGCGCCGCGCGCCCGCTTCCCCCGGGACGGCGGTCTCCAACCGCGCGCCCCGGTCCGGCGCGGCGCGCAACCGCTCTTGAGGCTTCTTCTTTTCGACAAATACCGCCGGGGGTGAATTGGCCGAAGGCCAAGAGGGGGCAGCGCCCCCTTGCGACCTCCCGACCCGCACTCAGCCCGCCGATTTCTCCTCGACGGAATCCGCGACCGACTCCGCCCGGGCGGCCAGTTCGGCTAGGCTGTCGACAAGACCCGGCGGGAGCACCGCGACCTCGACCGTCTCGGGCGGGGGGGCCGGGCGGGCTTCGAGCTTTTCGACCGTGTCGCGGGCCTGTTCGATCTGGTCCTCGGCGATCTTCAGCTTGTCCTCGAGCCCGGCGGTGCGGTCGGCGAGCATCAGCCCGGCCATCAGGAGCATCCGGTTCTCGGGGATGCGGCCGATCTGGTCGACCAGCGCCGAGGCTTCCTGGTCGAGCATCGCCGCGGCGGATTCGAGATATTCCTCCTCGCCCGCCTGGCAGGCGACGGTGAAGGAGCGGCCGCCGATCTGCACGGTCACTTCGGGCATCAGGCGTTCTCCTCTGCATCCCGTGAGGCGGCCTCGGCCACCAGCGGTTCCAGCGCGGCGACGAGCGCGCGGTGTTCGGCCTCGTCGGCGGCGCGCGCGGCGCGGATGCTTTCCAGCTCGGCCAGCATCGCCTTGTTGATCAGATGCGGCTCGCCGACATTCTCTTCGAGCGCGCGGCGCATCTCGTCATTGGTGGCGCGCAGCATCTCGTTCGAGCGGCGCAGCCGTTGCAGGTCCTCGTCGAGCTTGGCGACACTGGCGCGGGCCTCCGCGAGCGCGGCGTTCCGACCGGCTTCGGCGGCTTCGAGATCAGCGATCCGGGCCTCTGCCGCGGCGAGCGCCCCGGTGTCCTCTGGTGCGTCCTCATCCGCGTCTTCCACGCCGGAGGGCGCGCCGAGGCCGTCCACTCCGCGCGCGATCCGATCCAGCGCCGCGGTGATGCGCCGCTGCAGATCCTCGATATCCGACATGCCACTGCCCCTTTCACGACCTCCGCCGGGACGGTTCTGGCCGCTTCGGTCCGTCCTTCCGAATCGCGCGTGCCCCGTGCGGTACCCCAGTTTTACCAATCCCGATGCAAAAACGCCCGCCCATATCTGTCAAGCACTTCCGCGCCGAGCTTGATCTTCCGCGCGGCTTCGGTAAGGAGCTAGGCATCGCAGGTTCAGCCGGAGGAATGATCCCAGTGGATATCGACGCGCTCAAAGCCAATCACCCCGAACACTGGATGCGGGCAACCGCCATCCGCGCGCTGGCCCTTGATGCCGTGGCCAAGGCAAATTCCGGCCATACCGGCATGCCCATCGGCATGGCCGACGTGGCCACCGTGCTCTGGTCGAAGCACATGAAATTCGACGCCGCCGCGCCCGAATGGGCCGATCGCGACCGGTTCATCCTGTCGGCGGGGCACGGCTCGATGCTGCTCTACGCGCTCCTTTATCTCGTGGGCGACGCCGAGATCACCATCGACGAGGTCCGCAACTTCCGCCAGCTCGGCGCCAAGACCGCGGGACACCCGGAGAACTTCCTCGCCAAGGGGATCGAATGCACCACCGGCCCGCTCGGGCAGGGCATCTCGATGTCGGTGGGCTTCGCCATCGCCGAGGAAAGCCTGCGCGCCCGCTGGGGCAAGAAGGTCTTCGATCACCACACCTATGTCATCGCCGGGGACGGCTGCCTGATGGAGGGCGTGAGCCAGGAGGCCATCGCGCTTGCCGGGCGCCAGAAGCTCGGCCATCTCGTGGTGTTCTGGGACAACAACGGCATCACCATCGACGGCAAGGTGTCGATCTCGGACAACACCAACCAGCCCGAGCGCTTCGCCGCCTCCGGCTGGCACGTCCAGGAGATCGACGGCCACGACCCCGAGGCCATCGACGCCGCCATCGCAGCCGCCAAGGCCGATGACCGCCCCTCGATGATCGCCTGCAAGACGCATATCGCCCTCGGGCACGCGGCGCAGGACACCTCGAAGGGCCATGGTGCGCTGACCGACGCGCAGCAGGCCATCGACGCCAAGGGCGTCTGGGGCTGGACCGCTCCGGCCTTCGAGATCCCCGCCGAGATCAAGTCCTGGTGGGAAGAGGCCGGATCGCGCGGCGCCTCCGAGCGCAAGGAGTGGGAGGACCGCGTCGCGGCGCTCTCCGAGGCCAAGCAGAAGGAGCTGGCGCGGATGCTGGCGGGCGAGGCGCCCAAGAAGCTCTCCTCGACCGTCAAGGCGCTGAAAAAGCAGATCTCCGAGAGCCAGCCCAAGGTGGCCACGCGCAAGAGCTCGGAGATGGTGCTCGAGGTGATCAACCCGATCCTGCCCGAGACGATCGGCGGTTCGGCGGACCTCACCGGGTCGAACAACACGCTGACCAAGGACTTGGGCACGTTCGACTTCGACAGCCGCAAGGGCCGCTACGTCTATTACGGCATCCGCGAGCATGGCATGGCCGCGGCGATGAACGGCATGGCGCTCCATGGCGGCGTGCGACCCTATGGCGGCACCTTCATGTGCTTCACCGATTTCGCGCGTCCCGCGATGCGTCTGGCGGCGCTGCAGCACATCCCGACCGTGTTCGTCATGACCCATGACAGCATCGGCCTGGGCGAGGACGGCCCGACGCACCAGCCGGTCGAGCACCTGGCGATCAGCCGGGCGACGCCCAACACGCTGGTCTTCCGTCCCGCCGACACGGTCGAGACCGCCGAGGCCTGGGAGATCGCGTTCACGCAATCCGCGACGCCCTCGGTCCTGGCGCTGTCGCGCCAGAACCTTCCCACCGTCCGGACCGAGCACAAGACCAAGAACCTCAGTGCCCAGGGCGCCTATGTGCTGGCCGAGGCCGAGGGCAAGCGCCAGGCGATCATGATCGCCACCGGCTCCGAGGTCGCCATCGCTCTCGCCGCCCGAGAGGCGCTGCAGGCCGAGGGGATCGGCACCCGCGTCGTCTCCATGCCCTGCATGGAGCTCTTCGCCGATCAGGACGAGGCCTACCGCAAGCGCGTGCTGCCCGCGGGTCCGGTCCGTGTCGGTATCGAGGCCGCCTGCCGCCTTGGCTGGGACCGCTGGCTGACCGGCGAGCGCGGCCGCGCGAACAAGGCCGATTTCGTCGGCATGGACAGCTTCGGGGCCTCGGCCCCGGCGGAAGAGCTCTACGCGCATTTCGGCATCACCGCCGAAGCCGCGGTCGAGAAGGTCAAGGCGCTGCTCTGACCCCTCCGTTCAAGAACGTCAGGACGCCCCGGAGCCACCGCTCCGGGGCGTCTTGCGTTCCGGTCTACTCCTGGATCGCCTCCAGATAGGTCACGAGCGCGGCGACGCGGCCGAAGGCCAGCGCCTGCACGTCGACATCATGCGGCACGCCCTCGGCCAGAGACATGGCACTCTGGAAATAGCGGTTGCCCCAGACCGGCATGCCCCGGTCGCCATGCGGATTGATCATGTTGCGCCCGTCGATGACCTGCTGCACCGCGTCGCGCGGGAACTGGCCGCTGTAGCGCGCGGAGATCCGGGTCAGGTCGAGCGGTTTTTTCGCAAGCACCTCGGCGACGGGCCCGTCGCCCTTGCCACCCGCGCCGTGGCAGGCCGCGCAATGCGCGATGTACTCGGTCTTGCCAAGCGCCACCTGGCTGGCCTCGTCGAGCGCGCGGCCCGGGACCGCGGTGGCCAGAAGCAGAAGGCTCGCGGCGCAGAGCTGCAGGGCCGGGCGGGCGGTGGATATGGATGTGATCATGGCGTGTCCCCGTGATTGCTGATCGCGATACGCACTCGTGCCGATACACGCGGCAGCAGGGGGCAAAGACCGCCCCCGAAGGCGCAGTGGCGGGGCAGGGCCCTCTGTCCCTGACCGAACCCCGCTCCTCGCGCCGGGCCGCGGGGTCAGTCTCGCACTGGCCTGCCGCATGGCGCGTTGACGCAGATCAAGCCCGGATCGCGGGTTCGGGGTGGTCCGCAGCGGCGCCGGGCTGTGCTAGGCTGGCGTCGGAACAGGGAAAAAGGGGGCCCATCATGAGGATCGCGACAGTCGCCACCGGCGGGATCGGCGGATATCTGGCGGTGAAACTGGCACGGGCCGGGCACGAGGTCGCCTGCCTCGCACGCGGCGCGCATCTTGCGGCGATCCGCGAGCACGGGCTGCGCCTTGAGGCGCCGGAGGATGGCGGCACGGTGTGCCCGGCGCTGGCGACCGACAGACCCGCCGAGATCGGCGAGGTCGACGCGGTGATCCTCGGCGTCAAGGCCGGAGGGCTCGATGCCGCCGCCGAGGCCTGCCGCCCGCTTCTGAAGGCCGACACTCTGGTCGTGCCGTTCCTGAACGGTGTCGAGGCTTCGGACCGGCTCGCCGCGCTTCTGCCCGAGCGCAATGTCGGCAACGGCGCGGCCTATGTCTCGACGACGATCTCGGCGCCGGGGGTCATCACCCAGACCGGCCTTTTCTCGCGCTTCGTCTTCGGCGAGCGGGGGAACCAGCCGTCGGACCGGGTGGCAGGGCTTCGCGCAGCCTTCACCGAGGCTGGCCTAGACGCGCCCGAAAGCGCCGATATCGAGGCCGAGCTCTGGACAAAATTCGCGCTGTTCTCGGCGGTCTCCGGGGTCACCGCCGCGGGGCGCTGCACCATCGCCGACATCTTCGCACATGCCGATCTGGCCGAGCTGTTCGAGACCATCGTCACCGAGACCGACCGCCTGGCGCGGGCGCGCGACGTCGCGGTGCCCGACACTCTGGTCTCCGAGACGATGGAGCGCGCGCGTGGCCTGCCGCCGATGATGCGCGCCTCGACGGCCATCGATCTCGAACACGGCCGGGCGCTGGAGACGCCCTGGATCAACGGCGCGGTGGCGCGTCTGTCGGACGAGCTCGGTCTCGACGCGCCTGCGAACCGGGCGGTCGCGGCGCTCCTCGCGCCGCATGTGCATGGCCGCTGCTGAACCGGCGTCTCACGGAATTATGAGCCGCGCGCGGTCCTCGGGCGCTACCTCTCGGGGAGCCGTTGTCTACCGGAGACCCTTATGTTCCTGCGCCCCGCATTCGCCCTGTCCGTGCTCATCGCCCTTCCTGTCTGCGCCGCGCCATGGGAGCGCGGCGGGCGCAACACCGATCTTCAGCCCGTCTTCCCCGAACAATTCCGCGCCGAGATGGTCGACAGCGGCGTGGCCCTCCGCGTGGAGACCATCGCCGACGGGCTCGACCACCCCTGGGGCATCGCGGTTCTGCCTGAGGGCGGATACCTCGTCACTGAACGCTCGGGCGCGCTCCGCCGCGTGTCCGAGGGTGGCGAGGTCTCGGCGCCGCTCGCCGGTGTGCCCGAGGTCTTCAATCGTCGGCAGGGCGGGCTTCTCGACGTGACGCTCGCGCCGGATTTCGCCGAGAGCCGCCGGGTCTACCTGACCTATTCCAAGCCCATGGGCAGCGGTCGCTCGGTCACGGCGGCGGGCTATGGCGTCCTGACCGGGGATGGCACCGCGCTCGACGGCTTCACCGAGATTTTCGCGCAGACGCCGCCATCGCCCACACCGATGCATTACGGCAGCCGCATCCTCTTCGACGGGGCGGGGCATGTCTTCGTCACCACGGGCGAGCATTCCTCGCCGCAGGAGCGGGTCTTCGCGCAGGATCTCGACACAACCTACGGCAAGGTGATCCGCCTCACGCCCGAGGGCGACATCCCCGCCGACAATCCCTTCGTCGGCGACGAGACCGCCATCGCGTCGATCTGGTCCTACGGGCACCGCAACATGCAGGGCGCGACCCTGCATGAGGGCGCGCTCTGGACGATCGAACACGGGCCCGCGGGCGGGGACGAGCTGAACCGCCCGGAGCCCGGCAAGAACTACGGCTGGCCGGTGATCAGCTACGGTCAGAACTACAACGGCTCGCCCGTGGGCTCCGGCGAGGCGCAGGCCGAGGGCATGGAGCAGCCGGTCTATTTCTGGGACCCGGTGATCGCGCCCGGGGGCATGATAAGCTATTCGGGCGAGGCCTTTGGCGCGTGGCAGGGCGACCTCTTCATAGCTTCGCTGAACCCCGGCGGGATCGTGCGGCTGTCTCTGGAGGACGGGCGCGTGCAGGAGGAAGAACGGCTCGCCACCGATCTCGGTCGCGTGCGCGACGTGGCCCAAGCGCCCGACGGCGCGATCCTCGCGGTTACGGATGCGGATAATGGACGGCTTGTGCGGATAGTGCCTGCGCCGGGAGGGTGAATGGTTGGGTGACCGACATACCCAAAAAGGGCGCGCAACCCGTATTGGTCTAAATTGTCCGAAATACGGGATCTCTCAAGAGATGATTGAGTCGATTAATTGCCGAGCTGTTTTTGGGCTGTTACTCTGTTAAATTTTTCAAAAGCAGAGTGTGAAAAGTCGAGTGTTTGATTAATTTTTCAGAAAGTGCCGTGTGCAAAAATAGACTCGGCGATGCGTGTACTTTCAGGAATTTCGTAAGTCTCGGTTTTGTCATTCAACGCGCCCGGGCCCGACCGGTCTATCAATAACAGTCGGTATTCTTCTTCGTGTTTGAAAGTTGGTGACTTGACGAATGCTATTCCGAGCCAGGTTGCCAAAGCATCGCGGTCTCGTTTGTAAGAAAAATTCTCCTCTACTTTCCAGCGCTGATCTTTTTCTCCGTATTCCACGGTTCTTCCAAGTGGGGTAAGGTTGCTCAAACCGGGTGTTTGAGATAAATTCTCACTAATTGCCTTCCTTAGCGTTGCTAAATGATAGGTTACATACGCGCTGGGCCTTTTTTCTGGGTTGTCTTCAGCGTCACGTATTGCCTCTGCGCGTGGAGTGGCAAACTTTCCGACAGAAGCGCATGAGCAGAAGTCATTTACAATCGTCTCAATGACTATGTGGTTCTTGGTTCCGCTGAATGAGGTGTTCGAAATCTCGATGCCTTTTAGGCTCGCACTTTCAAAAAAACTTGAACGGCTGTTGAAGGTTTCCTGAATTCTACTCTCCTGATGGTCACCGAGGCGGCCGCCTATCGCTCCTTCTGCTGCACGATAGTTTACTAAAGTACCGAATCGAAAATAACCTTTCAGGGTAGCTTCCAGCCAGCGCTCCTCAATGTGGCGCGTGATGTATTCGGGCTGATCCGCTTCGATCATTTGAAGCGATTCGTCGTCAATTTTTGGCGCTTGATGGCGTTTTACCTGTACTATTCCAGTGCCGCAGTTTGAAAAGCTACAGCCTGAAATGATGTTGCCTTGGGAAGGGAGTGTGCGACTAATGTTGGGTGGCAGGCGGTTGAACTGCGTAGATACAAGCGCCGTAGTGCTTAGATGCTTATAGGGACCTTTTTTCAATGCTCTGCTCCTCGAGTATTTTATTCAAATTATGACCGGAACCTTTCGGCTCATCTATACCTCCAGCTGCCTGGTTGCGTATGAAAATCTGCCTACAGAACCAATTTTTTCCGACATTAAAAATCGTCCAGTTTCTATCGCAGTTGACCACTGTTCTTGGACCCCCTCTACAACAAAACGGCCCGCGCAGCGCGGGCCGTTCCTGTCTCTAACCCAAAATCGACGGATCAGCCGTTGGCTTCGCGGATCTTCTCGGCGGCGTCCTTGTCGTAGGAGACGCCGTTCTCCTCGAAGAGCTGGTCCAACTCGCCCGACAGGGTCATCTCGGTGATGATGTCGCAGCCGCCCACGAACTCTCCCTTCACGTAGAGCTGCGGGATGGTGGGCCAGTCGGAATAGTCCTTGATGCCCTGCCGGATGTCTTGGTCCTCGAGCACGTTCACATCGGCATACTCGACGCCCATGTAGTTCAGGACACCGGCCACGCGGCTGGAGAAGCCGCATTGCGGCATGGTCTTGGTGCCCTTCATGTAGAGCACCACGTCGTTCGATTTCACCGTCTCGTCGATACGGGTCTTGGCGTCGCTCATCTTCTGTCTCCTGTCGCGTGGTCGCGGGCGGGCCGCGCCGCTTGCGGGATTGTCTCTCAGTCCGGAGCCTTGGTGGTCAGCGCCAGCGCGTGCAATTCGCCCTGCGCGCCGTCCATCTTGCCCTTCAGCGCCGCATAGACCGCGCGCTGCTGCTGGACCCGGTTCTGGCCGCGGAAGCTTTCGTCGATCACCTCGGCGGCGTAGTGATTGCCGTCACCGGCGAGGTCGGTGATCGTGATCTTGGCGTCGGGGAACGCGGCGCGGATCAGCGTCTCGATTTCCTGGGCCTGCATTGCCATGGAGGGGCTCCGGTCGTTGCTCTCGGGCGCTAGATGTATGCCGCGCCCACGCGGCGCGCAAGGCGAAGGGCGGGCGATCAGGCGGCGAGTTCCACCCAGACCGGCACGTGATCCGAGGGCTTCTCGCGTGCGCGCACGTCGCGGTCGATGCCGCAATCGGTCATCAGGTCGGCGCAGGCGGGTGTCATCAGGACGTGGTCGATGCGGATGCCGTTGTTCCGTTCCCAGGAATTGGCCTGGTAGTCCCAGAACGAGTAGAGGCCCGGTTCGGGATGGCGGGTGCGGATCGCCTCGGTGAAGCCGAGATTGAGGATGCGGCGAAAGGCCTCGCGGCTCTCCAG
The DNA here is from genome assembly GCF_042679605.1 of Litorisediminicola beolgyonensis. Classification (NCBI taxonomy): domain Bacteria; kingdom Pseudomonadati; phylum Pseudomonadota; class Alphaproteobacteria; order Rhodobacterales; family Paracoccaceae; genus Litorisediminicola; species Litorisediminicola beolgyonensis. The sequence goes on along the minus strand of NZ_JBHTMU010000034.1, from coordinate 24,493 downwards.
GAGAAAGAGCGCGTCCTTGGTCCAGGCGTCGGGCCGGGCGGCGTCCTCGCGCTGGGGGATGATGTTGTAGTCGCCCGCCATCAGCGCCGGGGTCTCGGCCGCCATGAGCGCCTCGGCGCGGGCGTGCAGCCGGTCCATCCAGTCGAGCTTGTAGCCGTATTTGCCCTCGCGCTCGGGCGCGCCTTGGGCGTCGAAGCTGACCGGGTTGCCGTTCGGCAGGTAGAGCCCGCAGATGCGCACGGCCTCGGTGTCGCCCATGACCGTCGCCTCGATCCAGCGGGCCTGTTCGTCGCTGTCGTCGCCGGGCAGGCCGCGGGTCACGTCCTCGAGCGGGAGTTTCGACAGGAGCGCGACGCCGTTGAAGCTTTTCTGGCCATGGGTCTCGACATTGTAGCCGAGCGCCTCGATCTCTTCGGCGGGGAAGGCGGCGTCGACCGACTTGATCTCCTGCAGGCAGACCACGTCGGGATCGGCCTCTTTCAACCAATCGAGCAGCGCAGGAAGGCGTGCCTTGATTCCGTTGATGTTGTAGGTGGCGATCTTCATCGGCAGGTCTCCGGCGGTTGGGCGCGGTTATCGCGCCTAGCCGGAGGCGAGGCAAGGGTTCCGGACGCTGTCGCCGGGGACGAATCGGAATCAGCCGATCGCGGTCGGAGCGGGACATTTCCGTCCGCCGCGGCGGGCGCGTCGGGACATCGGGCGGGCGTGGATAACTTATCCACAGATTTTTTCCTTCTGTGGATGAATCCGAATAGATCGGCGATGCCGATTTTCTGCGGGGCGACATTAAAGTGGATTAAGTCTGTATAATCTATTAGCTTTATTCTATCGGTTGTTTTGATGTTCATATTTCTCCTGACGGCTGCAACGCTCATGAGGCAATCACGCACTGACGGAGAGTTTTACCATGACTGCAGTTCTGAAGCATCGCGACGTTTTCCAGGTGACCGATCTCGTGACCGGAGCGGATGCGTTTTCGGGTGAGGAAACCGGTCTGTTCACGACGAGCTGCGCGCCGTCGTCCACGGCCGACATGATGAGCGGAGAGCGGGTCGAGATTTTCACCACGAGCTGTGCCCCGGTGCTTGGCAGCGACGCGCTGGCGGGCGAGAAGGTCGAGATGTTCACCACGAGCTGCGCGCCGGTGATGGGCAGCGACGCGCTGGCAGGCGAGAAGGTCGAGATGTTCACCACGAGCTGCGCGCCGGTGATGGGCAGCGACGCGCTGGCGGGCGAGAAGGTCGAGATGTTCACCACGAGCTGTGCGCCTGTGATGGGCAGCGACGCACTGGCGGGCGAGAAGGTCGAGATGTTCACCACGAGCTGCGCGCCGGTGATGGGCAGCGACGCGCTCGACGGTGAGCGGGTCGAGGCGTTCACCACCAGCTGCTGATCGGCAGCCGCAGTGACAGGGGCAGGGGCCGGATGCGGCCCCGCCCGGACAAGATGACAGGAGCCCGATGGCCATGAGCAACGTCATTCCTCTGCCCGTCCCGCGCCGGATCACCGATCCCGGCGATCGTCTCGCTGCGATCTGCGCCTGTTTCGCCGAGGAGCGCCGCGCGGGCGAGGACGTGTTCTGGCTCAAGGAGACCGCCGAGCTTCTGAACGTGCTTGAGACCTCGGGCGCCTCTCTGCCGGACCATGCGCTCGCGGCCTTCCGGCCCTTCTACGACGGGCTCGAGGCGCGGCTCGAGTTCTTCCCGCAATATTACCGGTTCCTGCTCTCCATCGCGCTCGATCTCGAAGCGCTCGGGCTCGAGGGCGAGACCGCCGAGCATCTGGTCGCGCAGGCGGCACGGGCCGATCTGCCCGGGGCCGAGTTGTCGGACCTGCAGCGCATGGAAGCGCGGCGGCTGATGGCGCGGCGCGGCGTCGAGGCTCTTCCGGAGGATGCCGGGCTCGAGGCGCGGATGCGGCGCTTCATCGCCCGCTCGGACGTCTTCGCCCTTCCGAACAAGAAGGCGGCCTACGAGCTGACCCACGTGGTCTTCTATCTCAGCGAATACGGCCGCCGCGACCCCGCGCTCTGCGAGGGCGCGATCACCAGCCTGCGCCATGTCGGGCATCTGGCCTGGCTCGAGCGCAATGCCGACCTGATGGCCGAATGCTGCGCCGCCCTGCGCTTTGCGGGCGTGACACCGCCGATGCTCTGGACGCGCTGGCTTGCCGACGAGGTCATGAGCTTCCGGGTCGAGGCCGGGCCCTCCGCGACGCTCGCCGATGATTACCACGTCTTCCTGGTCTGCCACTGGCACCGGGCCATCGCCGAGGGGCGGCCCTGTTTCGACGGCGTGCCGGTCATGGAGGGGCGGATGGCGTTCCTGCGCGGACCGGTCTGGAGCGCGCCGCTCAAGGAGCTGTCGCGCTGCCTCTACGATCTAGGCGCGGCGCGCTCGGGGGACTGGCAGACGATGCGCCCCATCCTCGACGCCCGCCTGACCGACGGGGCCTCGGACACGCTCGCCGCCGCATCGGAGATCGACGGGTTCGAGCGGTTCTTCCACCTCTTCGCGCGCTCGGGTCCGCACGATACCGGCCTCGCGAGCCTTCTGGAGCGACGGGCATGAGATCCGCGGCGCTCACCGGAGCGGGGCTTGTCGCCCTCTATACGCTGATGATCTCGGTCGCGGACGGGGTCACCAAGCGGATCGCGGGCAGCTTCGAGGCGCCGCAGCTCTTCTTCATATCGGCGGCCATGGTGCTGCTCCTCAGCCTCGGCGTCAGCCGCTATCGCGGCCAGAGCGAGCGGCTGGCCACGAGTTGCCCCTGGGCGATGGCCGCGCGGGCGGGTCTGACGGTGCTGGCCTGCCTGTCGTTCTTCATGGCGTTCCGGCACCTGCTTTTCGCCGATGTCTTCCTCTTCGTCGGCCTCATCCCGGTGATCGCCGCGCTGATGAGCGGCCCCGTCCTCAACGAGCCGATCCGGCCCATGGCCTGGGCGGCGCTCGGCCTCGGGGCGCTGGGCATCCTCTGCATGATGCCGGAGGGACCGAAAGCGCTGCAGGTGGGCCATCTCTGGGCCTTCATGGGGGCGGTCTCGGGCACCGCGTCGATGGTGATTGCGCGCTATATCGGGAGGATCGAGAGCAACGCGCTGGCGCAGGTCTTCTGGCCGCAACTGGCGATCTTCGCCACGATGGGCCTCGCACTGCCCTTCGTCTGGAAGCCGATGAGCGGCGCGGATCTCGCCTGGATCGCGGTCTATGCACTGGGTCTTTTCGGCGCGCGCTGGGTGGTTGTCGTGGCGCTTCGGCTGCTGCCCGCCTATGTGGCGACGCCGCTGATGAACCTGCAATTCGTCTGGATGGTGCTGATCGGCTGGGCGGCCTACGGCGAATGGCCCGCGGCGACGACCTTCTGGGGCGTGGCCATGGTGATGGGCTCGGGCCTCTGGCTCGTGATCGACGAGATGAGCCTGCGCCGCGTTCCTGCCTGACCGGACAGATGCGCCCGATGATGCTATCCTGCCCGTCCGCGGGCAGGAGGTGTCATGACCGCAAGCGTGTTGAAATGGCTCGGCGGCATCGGCTCGGCGGTGGTCGCCGGGCTGGCGGTCTGGTGGCTGACCGCCGAGGGCGGACCGTTTGTTCCCAAGCACAAACCGCCGCCGCCGCGCACGCCCGCGCCGAAGATCGTGCTTCTGGACAGCCGGATCGAGGCGCCCGACCTGAGCCAGGCCTACGGGGATCGGTTCGAGGGGTGGTTCACGCTTCATAACGACGGCGACGCCACGGCGGAGAACTGCCTTCTGTGGCTGATCGACGGCGGCAGCCGACGGTTCGGTCTTGAGCCCGGCGGCAAACGCCAAGTCCATGTTCTCACGAGCCAGCTCTACCGCGAACCTGGTCGCGTCGATCTCTACGCGATCGTCCAATGCGACGGCTACGAGCGGCAGCTTTACCGCGAGATGCACACTCTCTGAAACTGCGTCGGGCGCTCAGATCGAGAAGCTGGTGCCGCAGCCGCAGGAGGACGTGGCGTTGGGGTTCTCGATCACGAAGCGCGCGCCGATCAGCTCATCGGCGAAGTCGATCACCGCGTTCGACAGGAAGGGCAGGGAGACGCTGTCCACGACCACCTGCTGGCCCTGGCCTTCGAGCACCAGATCGTCCTCGGCGGGCGCGTCGAGCTTGATCTCGTACTGGAACCCCGAACAGCCGCCGCCCTCGACGGCGACGCGAAGCGCGTGGCCCTGGTCGGCCGCGCCGATCTCGGCGAGGCGGGCGAAGGCGCGGTCGGTGACTTTGGGCGGCAGTTGCATGATATCCCCTCGCACGCGGTCCGCGCGCGGTTTCTTTCCGGTCAGGCCTGCAATATATGGAGCCTCGGGACAGCTCACAAGGATGGCGAGGCAGGATGCGCGCCCGATACGCATGCGATCCCGCGGGCTCCCGCGGGCGGCTCTACGCGGAAGAGGAAAGCGCCTTCCGGTCGCCGTTCCAGCGCGACCGCGACCGGATCATCCATGCCTCGGCCTTTCGCAGGCTCAAGCACAAGACGCAGGTCTTCGTCGAGCACGAGGGCGATTTCTTCCGCACCCGGCTCACCCATTCCATCGAGGTCGCGCAGGTCGCGCGCACCATCGCCAACGCGCTCGGGCTCGACACCGACCTGACCGAGGCGGTGGCGCTTGCCCATGACCTCGGCCACACGCCCTTCGGTCACACCGGAGAGGACGCGCTCGACGCGCTGATGAAACCCTTCGGCGGGTTCGATCACAACGCGCAGGCGCTGCGGATCGTCACCTCGCTCGAGCGGCATTATGCCGGGTTCGACGGTCTGAACCTGACCTGGGAGACGCTCGAGGGCATCGCCAAGCACAATGGGCCGGTGCCGCGGCCCTTGCCCTATGCGCTGGCGGAATACGACGCCCGGCACGATCTGGAGCTCGACACCCATGCCAGCGCCGAGGCGCAGGTGGCCGCGCTCTCAGATGACATCGCCTACAACAATCACGACCTCCATGACGGGCTGCGCGCGGGTCTCTTCTCGGAAGACGAGATCGCGCCCTTGCCGCTTGTCCGCGAGGCCTATGCCGAGGTCGATGCGCTCTGGCCCGATCTCGATCCCTACCGGCGGCGCCACGAGGCGCTCCGGCGGGTCTTCGGCGCGATGGTCAGCGATCTGATCGACACCTCGCGCGCGGCGCTCGAGGCGAGCGGTGCCGACAGCGTCGACGCGATCCGCCATCTCGGGCGCCCCGTCATCGCCTTCTCCGCGCCGATGGCGGCGGCGATCCGCGAGATCAAGAGCTTCCTTTTCGGCCACATGTACCGCGCCCCCTCGGTCATGGCGCAGCGCGCGCGGGTCACCGAGGCGGTGGAGGCGCTCTTCCCGATCTACCTCGCCACCCCCGAAGAGATGCCCGAGCATTGGCGCCACGGGCTCGATACCTGCGCGGACGAGACCGCGCGGGCGCGGCTCGTGGCCGACTATGTCGCGGGCATGACGGACCGGTTCGCGCTGCAGGAGCATGCCCGTCTGACCGGCGCGCAGCTGCTCGGCAAGGTCGGGGATTCCTGACCGACCCTAGACCAATTCGCGATTGTGCCGGGCCTTCCCCCCTTGGCATGGTGTGCCGGTGCCTGTCCTCCGGTCGCATGTGTGCCCGGTTGCCTTTGTGAAGGAGCGCGTCCGCGACGTGTTTGGAGTGTCTCATTTTTCCGGACGTATCGTGCTCTGCGCCGGGGCCTGTCATCCGCTCGGGCGCTCCCTCGTGCGACGGCTTGCCGGCTTCGGAGCGATCGTGGTCGCGGTGGACGCGGACGAGCGCGGCCTTCTGGAGCTTGCGCGAGGCCATCCCGACCGGATCGAGCCCCTGGCGCTCGACCCGCGCTGCTCGGCGCGCTGGGCGGATATCGCCGCGGCCTGGGGGACGGAGCCGCTGCACGTCTTTCTCGACATGACGCTTCTGGCGCCCGAGGCCGCGACCCGCATGGGCCGCGCTCTGGCCGATCTCGACGCGCTGACGGGCGCCTTGCGCGCCGGGCTGAGGCGGGGGCAAGCGACCGGCGTGATCGCTTTGCCGGTGCCGGACCGAGGCGCGGCACGCGCCCAGGTCGCGCTGGCTGCAGCGGCGCGCGCGATCCTGCCCGAGCTTGCCACACGGTCGCGCCCGGCGCGGCTGGCCGGGGTCGAGATCGGCACGGGTGGCCCGTGGGACGCGGATCGGCTGACCGCGCTCGGCGACGCGGTGCTGATGCTCTGCCATCCGGTGTCGCGCGCGGTGGTGGCGGGTACGGTTGTGTCCTGCGAGGCGGGAACGATCGGTGCGCGAGCCGCGTTAGACGAAGCTACAGCGGAGACGTCTTGAAGTATGGCAACAGGTGTTGAGGGCGGTCTGACGCCTGTTATGGCTTTCGCGGTGGTGGGTGCGCTTGGTGTTGGCTCCCAGTGGTTGGCCTGGCGTCTGAGGATGCCGGCGATCGTGCTCATGCTGCTCGCGGGGCTGATCGTCGGACCCGGTCTCGGACTTCTCGACCCGAGCGAGGATTTCGGGGCCTTGATGCAGCCCCTCATCGCGGTGGCCGTTGCGATCATCCTCTTCGAAGGCGGATTGACCCTCAATCTCAAGAGCTTGCAGGACGCAGCTGAAGGGGTGAAGCGGCTCGTCGTGATCGGCGCGCCGCTCGGATGGGCGGCCTCGACGGCGGCGCTTCACTGGGTCGCGGGCCTCTCCTGGGAGACCTCGGCGGTCTTTGGCGGCATCATGATCGTGACCGGTCCGACCGTGATCGCCCCGCTTCTGCGCCAGGCGCGGCTGCGCCGCCGCCCGGCAGCGCTCCTGAACTGGGAGGCGATCGTCAACGATCCCGTCGGAGCACTGGCTGCGGTCCTGGCCTTCGAGGTCGTGATCGTGCTCCAGACCGCCAGCGGCGTCGGGCATGCGGCGTGGGAGCTTTTCGTGGGCGTCGCGGTCGCGAGCGTGCTCGGTCTTCTGGCAGGCTGGGGCGTGGCGCGTGCGTTCAGCCGCGGCTGGGTCCCGGAATACATGAAGATCCCGGTCCTCTTCGTTGTTCTCCTTGGTGTTTTTGCGGTCTCCGACGCCGTTCTGCATGAAAGCGGCCTGCTCGCGGTGACGCTCATGGGTCTCCTGATCGCAAACGTCGAACTGCCGTCCTACACCGAGATCCGCCGCTTCAAGGAGCAGGCGACGGTGATGCTGGTGTCTGGCGTGTTCATCCTCTTGGCCGCGAATATGGATCGCCAGACGCTGATGGCGCTCGACTGGCGGGCGCTCCTGTTCGTCCTGTCGGTCATCCTGATCGCCCGCCCGCTTGCGGTGCTGACGTCGCTCGCGTTCTCGGCCATCCCCTGGTCCGAGCGGCTCCTCGTCGCCTTCACCGGTCCGCGCGGCGTGGTTCTGGTCGCGGTGGCGGGGCTCTTCGGCGAGCGTCTGACCGCGCTCGGGATCGAGGACGGCACCCAGATCGGCCCCCTGGCCTTTGCGCTCGTGGCGGCGACGGTCGTGCTGCACGGGTTCACGCTCCAGCCGATGGCGAAGCTTCTGAAGCTGACCGCCGCGGATCGGCCCGGCGTGATGATCGTCGGCGGCTCGGCCTGGTCCGTGGCACTGGCGCAGGCGCTCGGCAAGCTGGACCTGCCGGTGATCATCGTCGATCCCAACCACAGCCATCTCCGCGCCGCGCGCGAGGCGGGGATCGAGACCTATTTCGGCGATCTTCTCTCCGAGGATGCCGAGCACCGGCTCGATCTGGTGCGCTACGAGAAGGTCGTCGCGACCACCGACAACGACGCCTACAACACGCTCGTCACCACTGACCTCGGCCCGGAATTCGGGCGCGAGCATGTCTACCAGCTCAAGCGCGTGCGCGGCGGCTCCGCCCGCCATGCGCTGCCCGCGACGCTCGGCGGGCGCCCGATCGGTCCGGACGAGACCTATTGGGAGGCCAATGCCCGCCTTCGCGAAGGCTGGGAGTTCCGCGTCACCCGCCTCTCCGAGGAGTTCCAGCTGCCCGACTGGTACGAGAAGAACCCCGAAGCGATCCCGGTCGCCGAGCTTGGCCCCGAGGGCGCGCTGCGCTTTCTCGGACCCGACGACACGCCGCGGGACCTGAACGATGTGCGGCTCGTGGCGCTGGCGCCGAAGCGCGAGGAGCGCAAGGACGCGGCATGAGGGCAGGGCGCGAAGAGCCGCGCCCGCATTGACCCCGGCCCGCCCCGTGGTAAGACCCGCGGCGTCAGATCTGGGAAAACCATGAACCTCTTCGCCGATATCCGCATCCTCGTCACCGAGGCCATCGACACGCTTGCCGCCAGGGGCACGCTTCCCGAGGGCCTGCCCTTCGACAACATCGCCGTCGAGCCGCCGCGCGATCCGTCGCATGGCGATATGGCGACGAATGCCGCGATGGTGCTCGCCAAGCCCGCCGGGATGAAGCCGCGCGAGATCGCCGAGGCGCTGGCGCCGATGCTGGCCGAGGATTCGCGCATCGCCACCGCCGAGGTCGCGGGGCCGGGCTTCCTCAACCTGCGGCTCTCGGATGCCGTCTGGCAGGACGTCGCCAAGACCGTTCTGAGCGACGGCGCGGCGTTCGGGCGCTCGATCATGGGGCAGGGGATCAAGGTCAATGTCGAGTATGTCTCGGCGAACCCGACTGGGCCGCTTCATGTCGGCCACACACGGGGCGCGGTCTTCGGCGACGCTCTGGCGGCGCTTCTGGATTACGCGGGCTATGACGTGACCCGCGAATATTACATCAACGACGGCGGCGCGCAGGTCGATGTGCTCGCGCGGTCGGTCTACCTGCGCTATCTCGAGGCGCATGGGCAGGAGGTCGCCTTTGCCGACGGCACCTATCCCGGCGAATATTTGATCGAGGTCGGCGAGGCGCTGAAGGCCAAGGTGGGCGACGCCTATCTCGACGCGTCCGAGGACGTCTGGCTCGAGCCTGTCCGGGAATTCGCCACCGACGCGATGATGGCGCTGATCCGCGAGGACCTGGCGCTTCTGGGCGTCGAGATGGATCATTTCTTCTCCGAGAAATCGCTCTACGGCACCGGCAAGATTGAGCGGGCCATTAATGAGCTCGTCGAACGGGGTCTGATCTATCGCGGCGTGCTGGAGCCGCCCAAGGGCAAGCTGCCCGAGGATTGGGAGCCGCGCGAGCAGACGCTCTTCAAGTCGACCAAGCATGGCGACGACGTGGACCGGCCGATCCGGAAATCGGACGGCAGCTGGACCTATTTCGCGCCCGACATCGCCTATCATTACGACAAGGTCAGGCGCGGCTTCGACCAGCTCATCGACGTCTTTGGCGCCGATCACGGCGGCTATGTGAAGCGGATGAAGGCGGCGGTCTCGGCGCTCTCGAACGGCTCGGTGCCGCTCGACATCAAGCTCTGCCAACTCGTCAAGCTCTACAAGAACGGCGAGCCCTTCAAGATGTCGAAGCGCGCCGGCACCTTCGTCACCCTGCGCGACGTGGTCGAGCAGGTGGGCCCCGACGTCACCCGTTTCGTGATGCTGACGCGGAAGAACGACGCGCCGCTGGATTTCGATTTCGACAAGGCGGTCGAGCAGTCCAAGGACAACCCGGTGTTCTACGTGCAATACGCCCACGCGCGTGTGTGCTCGGTCTTGCGCAAGGGCACCGAGGCGGGGATGGACCTGTCGGACCAGGCCCTTCTCGAGGCCGATCTCTCGGGCATGACCCACGAGACCGAGCTGGCGGTTGCGAAGAAACTCGCCGAATGGCCGCGGCTCGTCGAGATCGCCGCGCGCACCCACGAGCCGCACCGCGTCGCCTTCTATCTCTATGAATTGGCGTCAGATCTGCACGCGCTCTGGAACCGCGGCAACGACGAGCCGGGGCTTCGTTTCCTGCAGGAGGGTGATCCTGCCACAAGCCGCTCGAAAACCGCTCTGGCGCGGGCGGTCGCGGTTGTCATTGCCGCCGGTCTGGGTATCTTGGGCGTCACTCCGGTCGAGGAAATGCGCTGAGCGATAAAGCGCCCCGCCGGGTGAGCAGACAAGAACCAGGGTCCGGCGGCGCGCCGCAACGGACAGGCGAGGCAGGCATGGCGGATATCTATTACGAGGGGCCCGAAGCGGGGTCCAAGCGCAAATTGGCTAGCTGGACCAACTGGGTCGGCGCGGGCGTCTCGCTTGCGCTGGTCGCGGGTGTCGGCATCTGGGGCACCAAGCTGGTGATGCGCGACGTGAGCGGCATCCCGGTGGTTCAGGCCGCCGAGGGCCCGATGCGGGTCGCCCCCGAACAGCCCGGCGGCCGCGAGGCCGAGCATCAGGGGCTGGCGGTCAACGCGGTGGCCGCTCTCGGCACCGCCGAGGACGTGCCCGACGAGCTGCGCCTTGCGCCGCAACCGGATTCGCTGGCGGTCGAGGACATCACCCTCGCCGAGTATGACGAGATCACCACGCCGCCCGAAGTGCCCGATCGCCTGCTCGAGCGGGTGGCGGCGCTGGCCGTGCCCCAGCCCGATTTCGACAGCGACCCCGATGCCGCCATCGAGGCGCTCGCCGCGCAGATCGCCGCCGGGATCGAGCCGTTCTCGCCCGTCGAGGCCGCGTCTGACGCGCAGATCATCCTCGCCTCCGCCAGTGCCGGCGATGCCATCATCCGTCCGCGCCAGCGTCCCCGCAGCACGGCCGTGTCGGGCCTGCGGACCGCCGCGCTCTCCGCTCCGGCGGCCATCGCGACCCGGTCGACGACCGAGATCGAGCCCGAGACCTTGGGCGCGGGCACCCGTCTCGTGCAGCTCGGCGCATTCGACAGTGCCGCGACCGCGCGGGCGGAATGGGCGCGACTGGAGACGCGCTTCGGTGCCTATCTCGACGACAAGGCGCGCGTGGTGGAGCGGGCGCAGACCGGCGGAAAGACCTTCTACCGGCTGCGCGCGCATGGCTTCGACGACCTCTCCGACGCGCGCCGTTTCTGCGCGGCCTTCGTGGCCGATGGCGCGGACTGCATTCCGGTGGTGGTCCGGTGACGGCCTCGGGCGCAGCGATCCTCGGCTGCGAGGGGCTGCGCCTGTCCGAGGCGGAGCGGCGTCTCTTTCGCGACACCGACCCCTGGGGCTTCATCTTGTTCGCACGCAATATCGACAGCACCGCGCAGGTCGCGGGGCTGACCGAGGAGCTGCGTGACAGCGTCGGCCGAGACGCGCCGATCTTCGTCGACCAGGAGGGCGGTCGCGTGCAGCGCCTGCGCCCGCCCCTGGCCCGCGACTGGGCGCCGCCTCTCGAGTTCGCGCAGGACTACGGCCCGCAAGCGGCGCGCGCCATGTATCTGCGCTACCGCATCATCGCCGCGGAACTGCGCGCGCACGGGATCGACGGCAATTGCGCGCCGATGCTCGATGTCGCGCGGCGCGACACCCATCGCTTCCTGCGCAACCGCTGTTACGGCGAGACGCTCGACGAGGTGACCGAGCTTGGCCGCTCGGTGGCGCTCGCCCATCTCGACGGCGGCGTGCTCCCCGTGATCAAGCACATGCCCGGCCACGGGCTCGCCCGGCTCGACAGCCATCTCGACCTGCCGCGGATCGAGGCGGATCGCAAGACGCTGGAGGCGGTCGATTTCGCCGCCTTCCGGCCCTTCGCGGACCTGCCTCTGGGCATGACGGCGCATCTGGTCTTCGAGGCCTATGACGACGCGCCCGCGACCATCTCGCCCGAGATGATCGGGCTCATCCGCGACCAGATCGGCTTCGACGGTCTCCTGATGACCGACGACATCTCGATGGAGGCGCTCTCGGGCACGGTCGCGGAGCGCGGCGCGGCCTCGATCGCGGCGGGCTGCGATCTGGTCCTGCATTGCAATGGCGAGATGGACGAGATGGTGGCGCTGATGGACCGGGTCGGCACCCTCTCGGACGCGGCGGTGGCGCGGGCCGATAGGGCTCTGGCAGAGCGGCGCGACCCGGGCGAGGTTGACATCACCGCCCTGACCGAGATGTTGGAGGCGCTTCCCACCGAGCGCTCCGGATGACCGATACAGAGTCCACTGTTCAACCCCTCTCCGTCGCAGATCGCCTCGCCGCCGAGGCGCTCATCATCGACGTGGACGGGTTCGAGGGGCCGCTCGACCTGCTTCTCACGCTGTCGCGGACGCAGAAGGTCGATCTGAGGAAGATCTCGGTCCTCGATCTGGCGCGGCAATACCTGGCCTTTGTCGAGAAGGCGCGTGAGCTGCGGATCGAGCTGGCGGCGGATTACCTGGTGATGGCGGCCTGGCTCGCCTTCCTGAAATCGCGGCTCCTGCTGCCGCCCGATCCGGTCGCGGACGGTCCCTCGGGCGAGGAGCTGGCCGCGCATCTGGCCTTCCAGCTCCAGCGGCTCGAGGCGATGCGGGACGTGGCCGCGCGGCTCATGGCGCGGGATCAGAAGGGGCGCGACTTCTTCCCGCGCGGCCTGCCCGAGCGGATCGAGCGCGTCCGCCGGGTGCGCTACACCGCGACGCTTCTCGACCTGATGCAGGCCTATGCCCGCATCCGCACCCGCGACGAGTTCCGCCCCTTCGTGATGGACCGCGACAACGTCTTCACCATGGAACAGGCGCTTGACCGGATGCGCGGGATGATCGGCTTCGCGGGCACCTGGACGGATATCTGCTCCTACCTGCCCGAGGGATGGGAGAATGATCCGGTGCGCCGCCGCTCCGCCACCGCCGCGACCTTCGCCGCCTCGCTGGAGCTGGTGAAGGAAGGCCGGGCCGAACTGCGGCAGTCGGGCATCTTCGCGCCGATCGAGCTTCGCCGTCGCGAGGGCCGGACATGAGCGAGGACACCGACGAGGATATCGCGGCCGGGGAGGCTTCCGCCGCGCCCGAACCTCAGGGCCACGAGTCGCTCTTCGAGGCGCCCGACATGCCCGAGCAGGAGCGCATGGTCGAGGCGATCCTCTTTGCCAGCGCCGAGCCGGTCACCGTGGCCGAGCTCAACGCCCGGATGCCGCATGGTTCCGACGCCGCCGAGGCGCTGCGCCTTCTCAGGGACCGCTACGAGGGCCGCGGCGTGCAGGTGGCGCGGATCGGCGATGCCTGGGCGATCCGCACGGCCTCGGACCTTGGGTTCCTCATGCAGAAGGAAACCGTCGAGACCCGCAAGCTCAGCCGCGCCGCGATCGAGACGCTCGCGATCATCGCCTACCACCAGCCGGTCACCCGCGCCGAGATCGAGGAGATCCGCGGCGTCTCGGTCAGCCGCGGGACGGTGGACCAGCTTCTCGAGATGGAGTGGATTCGCTTCGGTCGGCGCAAGATGACACCTGGCCGTCCCGTGACCTTCGTTGTGACGGAAGGCTTCCTCGACCATTTCGGGCTCGAGAGCGCCCGCGACCTGCCGGGCCTCAAGGAGCTGCGCTCGGCCGGTCTTCTGGAGAACCGGTTGCCGCCCGACACCGCGCCTTTGGCCGGCGATGGCGACACCGATGCCGACGAGGCGCTCGACGAGGGCCAGTCCGAGCTTTTCGAGGACTAGGCCCAGAAATCGGCGCATTCTGTGGCTAGACCGCCCAGCGAGCAGAGTGCGAAAGGAGGCCGCCCATGAATGGCAGCCAGATCGTCAACATGGTCCTGCGGATGGTGATGAACCGCCTGATCCGCAAGGGCGTGAATACCGGGCTGGACCGCGTCTTCGGACAGGGCAAGGCGCCCGAGGACATGACCCCGGAAGAGCGCCGCCGCGCCAGAAGCGCGAAAAAGCAGACCGCCCAGGCCCGGAAGACCCTGCGCAGCGCGCGCCGTCTCAACCGCTTCTGACATCGCCCGCACACGCGTGCGTTGAGAAAATCGCGAAATGCGGGTAGTGTGTCCGTATTTCAGACGCTTTTTTCTCACGGAGCGATTGTCATGGCGCGATTTCTGCCCGGGGTCTACCGGCCCTCTCTTCTGTCGCTGATCCTCATCGGCCTCTATCTCATTTTCGTTGGCGCGCTCACTCTGGGCTTCGCCGCCTATATCACCCGCACCTCGATCCAGACCGAGATCGCCGCCGACAGCGCGGTGTTCAGGTCCATCGACGCGGTCTTTCACCACACCCGGTCCGAGACGCGGCTGCTGAACGAGCGCCGCGCGGCACAGGCGCAGGCGGACGAGGCGCAGACCAAGCTGCTCGCGGCCGAGCTTGTCGCCGAGCAGAAGGACCGTCAGGTCCGACGGCTCGCGACCCAGCGCGACGAAGCGCTCGGACAGTTGACCCACAGAACCGACGATCTCCGGGCGCGGTTCTCGCGGCTCGAGGACGGGCTGCCGAGCATCTTGGCCGGGGCGCGCGCCAAGGGGCTCGATGCCGAAGCCGAGGCGCTGTCGAAGCTTCCCGTCGCCCCGGCCTCGTCGGACAGCGCGCTGAGCGGTGACCAGGACGCGCTGTCCGAGGCGCGGAGCGCGGTCAAGGAGATCGAGGCCAAGATGGCCGTCAGCGAGGTCGAGGCGGCCTATGCCGCGAACGAGCGGGTGATCGCGAAACACCGGCTCGAGACTGCCGCGAACGACGTGCAGAGGGTCGACGAGGCGCTCGCCACCCTGCGCAGCGACGACCGTCTGGCCTCGCCGCACCTGACCCGGATCCGCTGGATGGAGGGGGACAATACCGGGGCCAGCGCGCTTTTTTCGCGCATGGTCAGTTGGCCGACCATCCTCTTGACGCTCTTCGTCACGGTGTTTTCGGGCGCGCTCGGGTCGGTGGTATCGTTCAGCCGCGCCTATGGCGCGTCCGAGACCGGCTCGCAGCAGGACAGCTCGACGCGGCTCTTCGTCGGCATCGGCGAAGGCACGGCGGCGGCGATCGCGATCTTCCTGCTCTCGGGGGCAGGCATGCTGGTCCTGAGCCAGGGCACGGGCGTGGCCAACCGGGTCGAGCTCAGCCCTTACACGGTGGCCTTCATCGCCTTCGTCTCGGGCTTCATGGCCTCGGATGCGTTCGGCCGGATCGAGGAGACCGGTCGGCAATTCTTCAAGCGCGACCGGCAGGAGAAGGGCGCGGCGGAGACGGAGGCGGGTGCTGCGACGGATCGGAACGGGGCGGGCAATGCGCCCGCTGCGACACCGCAATAGGACGGAAAAAGGCCCCGGCGATGTGCCGGGGCCCTGATCTCTGCTTGATCGCGAAAGCTGCGATCAGCGGATGACGCGCACGATGCGGCGGTTCTCGGGGTTCACCACGACATACTGCTCGTTCACGTTGACGTACTGGTACTGTGCGTCCGGCACTTCGTAGAGCGTCACGGTGTCGGGGATACCTGCGCCCACGACGACTTCGCCGTTCAGGTAGACCGGCTCGACCGGGTTCGCGGTGACGTAGGTCACGGTCTCTTCCGGCACGGACTCGGCACCCACGGCGGCACCGATCACGGCACCGGCTGCGGCGGCGGCAGGGCCACCCACGATCAGCGAGCCGACAGCCGCACCCCAGGCACCGACGGACGCGGCGCCGACGGCTTCTTCGGTGGTGTTGTCATAGGTGACGGTCTCGACCTTCACGCGGTCGGTGTTCTGGTAGATGACGACCGGCTCGTTCTCGACCGGGGTTGTCAGATAGGCGGAATAGGCCCAGCCGGACGTGCCGTCATAGGTCACTTCGCACCACTCACCGGCTTCGAGGCAACCTGCGACATCGACGGCGCCCTCGGCGGGGATGACGCTCTGGACGGCATACTGCGGTCCGGGGCCTGCGCGGAGGTTGAGGTCGGTCGTCGCCGACGCGGTCATCGCGGCCGAAACCGGGGCTGCGGCGAGGCCGCAGAGCGCGGCGGCGGTCAGAAGGTTGGTCTTGCGGATCATTGATCTTCTCCGTTTCCAAAGACCCCGAATGCCGGGGCCGTCTGGGAAGGAGAAGCCGCGAGAGCCCCGATCCGTTCCGTGGGCTTCTGAAAAATGTTTGCTGTTCAGCGCCTTTTCGCCAACCTTTAAGGTGATCGGCAAAAATATGTTCAGCAGGTGCGGTCTTGCATGTTTCGCTGGAACGAAGACGCAGGGCCGCGCGTTCCCGGCGATTTCGCGGTCAGGCGCGAAAATGCTTGGAGAGCTTCAGACCCTGTCCCTGGTAGTTCGAGGAGATGCCCGCGCCGTAGACCTGGCGCGGTTCCTCGTCCATCCGCTCGTAGACCAGCCGCCCCACGACCTGCCCGTGTTCCAGAACGAAAGGCGCCTCGTGGCAGCGCACTTCGAGGACGCCGCGGGACCCGGTGCCACCCGCACCGGCATGGCCGAAGCCCGGATCGAAGAACCCGGCGTAATGGACGCGGAACTCGCCGACCATGGCGAGATAGGGCGCCATCTCGGCGGCATAGGCGGGCGGGATGTGGACCGCTTCGCGGCTCACGAGGATGTAGAAGGCGTCGGGGTCGAGGATGATGCGGCCCTCGGTGGTGCGCAGTTCTTCCCAGAATTCGCTGGGGTCGTATTTGCCGATCCGGTCGAGGTCGATCACGCCGGTATGGGGTTTGGCGCGGTAGCCGACGAGGTCGGTGCCCTCGGGCTTCAGATCGACGGAGAAGCCCAGCCCGTCGGAAATGACCGCCGGTCCGCCCGAGACCAGCGTGTCGCTCTCGTGGAGCGCGGTCAGTTCGGCGTCGGTCAGGACGGATTGCCCACGGCGGAAGCGGACCTGGTTGAGCCGCATGCCGGGACGGACCAGAACCGAGAAGGAGCGGGGGCAGATCTCGGCATAGAGCGGTCCGGTATAGCCGGGCGCGATGCGGTCGAACTCGGTGCCGCCGTCGCAGATCGTGCGGGTCAGAAGGTCGAGCCGCCCGGTCGAGCTCTTGGCATTGGCGATGGCCTGGATGTCGTCGGGGAGCGCGAGGCTCTCCATTAGCGGCACCACGTAGACGCAGCCCTTCTCGAGGACCGCGCCCTGGCTCAGGTCGATCGTGTGCATGCGGAACTCGTCGAGCCGCTCGGCGACGCTGCGCCCGGTCCCGGCAAGGAACGACGCGCGCACCCGGTGGGCGACCGTCCCGAGCCTCAGATCGAGGCTCGCGGGCTGGACCTGACCCTCGGCCAGGTCGGTCTCGATGCTGATCGCACCGGTTTCGAGCAGCGTCTCGATCTGCTGGCTTGCCAAAACCCCGGTCATGTCCCGCCTCATTCTCCGCGTGCGGCAGATCCCTAGCAGGCGGAAGGGACAAGGGAAACGGCAAGTGATGCGTTGGGAGGGATCGGCGTGTTGGGAGGTCTCGTGAGATACGCCAGTCAGGCCTCGGAGGGACTGTCCGAGGCCGCGGTCTGCATCCTCCGTCCTGTCGCTGCCAATGAGTGATGGGGCTGAGCGCGGCAGATCAGCGCGCGCGGCGCTGATTCAGCATCTTGAACCCCTCCGGCACGACGATCAGCGGCAGCGCCAGCGTGGCGATGGACAGCCAGTGGCCAGCGGCGATCGGCACCGTGTGCAGGAGCGTCTGGAGCGGCGGCCAGTAGACCACCGCGACCTGTGCCAGAAGGCTGATCGAGAAGGCCACGACGAGGAACCGGTTCGAGAACCAGCCGACGGACAAGACCGGCCGGCTGAGCGAGCGGAAGGCGAAGACGCTGACCTTTTCGAAGACCAGCATGCCGGTGAAGGCGACGGTACGCGCCAGATCCGTGCCCGAGGGCAGGAGCGTGTAGAAGAGCCAGAGGCTCGCGCCTGCGGTGTAGATGCCGAAGCAGAGCATCAGGATCAGACCGACGCGCCCGAGGATCGGCTCGTTCACCCGGCGCGGGCGGCGGCGCATCTGGTCGGGGTCGGCCTCTTCGAGGCCGAGCGCGACGGCGGTCGCCCCGTCGGTCACGAGGTTCATCCAGAGGATCTGCGTGGGCAAAAACACCAGCGGCCCGCCGAGGGCGAGGTTGGCGAGAATCGCCAGCACCTCGCCCGCGTTGGAGCACAGCAGATAGCGGACGAACTTGCGCACATTGTCGAATTGCCGCCGCCCCTCGGCGATGGCCGCGACGATAGTCGAGAAATTGTCGTCGAGCAGGATCAGGTCGGCGGCGCTTTTGGAGACCTCGGTGCCGCGCAGGCCCATCGCGATGCCGATATCGGCGGTCTTGAGCGCGGGGGCGTCGTTCACGCCGTCGCCGGTCATCGCGACGATCTGGCGCTGGCCCTGCAGCGCCTCGACGATGCGGAGCTTGTGCTCGGGCCGGGTGCGGGCGAAGAGCACATCGCACGAGAGCCGCTGGGACAGGGCCTCGGGGGTGAGCGTGTCGAGCTCGGTCCCTTCGATCACGTCCGGAGCGCCGAGCCCGATATGCCTGGCGACCGCGGTGGCGGTGCGGGGGCCGTCGCCGGTGATCATCATCACCCGGATGCCGGCCGAGCGCGCGTCCGCGACGGCCTTGGCCACTTCCGGTCGGGGCGGGTCCATCATCCCGGCGAGGCCCAGGAAGGTGAGGGCCTTTTCGTCCATGTCGTCGGGCGCGGCCAGGCGAGAGGCGAGCGCGAGAACCCGCAGCCCGTCTCCGGCCATGTCCTGATAGGCGGCCTCGACCCGGGCGCGGGTCGCGTCGTCGAGAGGCACCGGGCCATCTGGTCCGAGAAGGTGATCGCATCGCGCGAGCACGATCTCGGGCGCGCCTTTGACATGCAGGCGCAGGCGGTCGCCGTCCCGGGCCAACACGCTCATGCGCTTGCGCTCGCTGGAAAAGGGTTTTTCCGCGATCCGGGCCTCGGGCGGGACGGGATCGGCCCAGCCCTTGTAGGCGAGCGTCACCAGCGCGCCCTCGGTCGGATCGCCGATCATCGTCCAGCTATCCGCCTCGCGCCGCAGCGTGGCATGGGTGCAGGTGAGGGCGGTCGCGAGCGCCGCTCGCAGCACCGGATCGTCTCCGGCGCGGACGCGCGTTCCGTCCCGCGCGATGTGGCCAGCCGGGTCGTAGCCGTCGCCCGTCACCTCGTAGGCCGCGCCCGGGGTCCAGAAACGGCGGACGGTCATGGCGTTCTCGGTCAAGGTGCCGGTCTTGTCGGTGCAGATCACCGAGGCCGCGCCGAGCGTGTCGACCGCCTGAAGACGCCGCGCCAGCGCGTGTTTGCGCGCCATCGCCGAGGCGCCCAGCGCGAGCGTGATCGTCACGACCGCGGGAAGCCCCTCGGGCACCATCGCGACGGCGAGCGACAGCCCGGTCATGACCATCTCGAAAAGAGGCCGCCCGGCCCACCAGCCGAGGAGCGCCACGAGCCCGGCGATGGCCAGCGCTCCGGCGCCGATCTGCTGGGCGAGGCTGCCGAGGCGGCGCTGCAGGTTGGTGCGTTTCTCGCCGACCTCGCCGGTCAGCCGCGCCACGGTCCCGAACCGGGTCGCAAGCCCGGTGGCGACGGCGACGCCCTCGGCGCGGCCCGCGACCAGAGCGGTTCCGGCGAAAAGCTGGCCGTCCTCGGCCTCGGCGCCCGCGCTCTTGTCCACGGGCACGGATTCGCCCGTCAGCGTGCTTTCGTCGGCGCGCAGATCGGTGCCCGCGGAGAGGTGCAGGTCGGCGGGGATCGCCTCGCCGGTTTCCACTACGACCACGTCGCCCGGCACGATCTCGCGCGCGGGGATCTGGCGCTCGACGCCGTCGCGCAGGACGACCGCCACGGGATGCAGCATGGCGCGGAGCGCGTCGAGCGCGGTCTCGGCGCGCCATTCCTGAACGAAACCGAGGATCGCGTTCAGGACCAGCACCAGAAAGATCGCCAGCGCGTCGATCCGCTCGTCGAGAAGAAAGGCGATCACCGCCGCGGCGGCGAGGATCAGGACGAGGAAGCCCCGGAACTGGCGCAGGAAGATCGCCAGCGGGGTCGGCGGCGTCGGGCGGGGCAGCTCGTTCCAGCCGTGGCGCTCTCTGAGCGCCGGGACCTCGGCGCTCGTCAAGCCCGCGCGGGGACCGGTCCTGTCGGGCGAGGCGTTCGTCATGCGGCCTCGGTCCGGATGCCCAGGGGCGCGGGTCTGCGCCGCGGGAGGCGTCCCGGGATTTGCGCAGGATCAACGATTGGCCCCGCGACTCGGCCTAGGGTGCCCGCGGAACCAGAGACAGGGAGACAGCCATGCCTGAGAAAACCACCGAGACGACCCGCAAGCCCGCCGCCAAGCCCACGGTCGATCCGACCGAGATGATGAGCGATGCCGCCGCGCTCCAGGCCTACGGGTTCAACACCGTCGCCGGGATGAGCGTCGCCTGGGCCGAGGCGCTGAGCGAGATGGGCAGCGAGGTGCTGAGTTTCGTCGCGCACCGGATCAAGGAAGACGTCAAGACCCAGCACCAGATCCTGCATTGTCGTGACGTGGGCGAGCTGCAGAAAATCCAGGCGGAGTTCCTGCAGACCGCGATCGACCAGTACCGCGCGGAGACCGGCAAGCTCTTCGAGCTGAGCCGCGATCTTCTCGCGCCGGTCGAACCCGGCGGCGACAAGAGCTGATCGTCCGAGCTCAGCCAAAGACGTAAGACCCCGGGGCCGCGCCCAAGCTGCGGCCCCGTCGCTCTTTGGCGACCCGGTCTGCGCCGCTTCGTGCGGACAGCCACTCCGCCCAGGCGGGCCACCACGAGCCCTCGTGCTCGGGCGTGGTCTCGACCCAGGTCTCGGGGTCGATATGGCGCTGGCCTTCGGTCTTGTCGCGGATGCGGTAGTGGCGGTGGGGATGCCCGGGTTCTGAGAGGACGCCACTGTTGTGGCCGCCTGCGGTCAGGCAGAAGGTCACGTCGGTATCGGTCAGAAGATGCAGCTTGAAAACCGAGCGCCAGGGCGAGACGTGGTCCTTTTCGGTCCCGAGGCAGAAGATCGGCGCGCGGATATCGGACAGGGCGACCGTCTCGGTGCCGACCCGGAAGCGGCCTTTGGCGAGCCGGTTCTCGAGGAACATCTGACGCAGGTACTCGGAATGCATCCGGGCGGGCATCCGGGTCGCGTCGCTGTTCCAGGCCATCAGGTCGTTCATCTCGGTCCGTTCGCCCAAGAGGTAATGCCGGATCACCCGGCTCCAGATCAGGTCGGCCGAGCGCAGCATTCGGAACGCGCCCGCCATCTGGTCGGCGCGAAGATAGCCCTGCCGCGCCATGATGTCTTCGAGAAAGGCGACCTGGCTTTCGTTGATGAAGAGCGAGAGCTCGCCCGGTTCGGAGAAATCGACCTGCGCGGCCAGAAGCGAGACGGTCCCGAGCCGTGCGTCCCCGTCCCGCGCCATCGCCGCCGCGGCGGCGGCCAGAAGCGTGCCGCCGAGGCAATAGCCCACTGCGTGAACCCGGTCCGAGGCCTCCGGCGCGATGTGATCCAGCGCGGCGCCGAAGCCCGTGGTCAGGTAGTCCTGCAGGCTCAGCTCCGCGTCCTCATGGCCGGGGTTTATCCACGAGATCGCGTAGACCTCGAACCCCTGATCGCGGAGCCAGGCGATCATCGAGTTCCCGGGCGAGAGATCGAGGATGTAGTATTTCATGATCCAGGCCGGGACGATCAGGATCGGCTTTGCATGGACGCGCGCTGTTGTCGGGCGATAGCGGATGAGTTCGATCAGCCCGTTGCGCAGCACGACCTCGCCTGGGGTGACCGCGATGGTCTCGCCGACGGTGTAGTCCGGGTCGGGCGTGCGCGCGCCGGTGATCACCTGGTTCATGTCTTCGAGCCAGTTGCGCAAACCCCGCAGGAAATTTTCCCCGTGTTCGGTCTGCGCGCGCTCGAGCACGTCGGGATTCGTGGTCGCGAAATTCGACGGCGACAGCATGTCCAGCATCTGCCGCGCCGCGAAGGAGACGATGCGCTGATGCGCGGGATCGAGCCCGGGCAGGGGGGCGGTGGCTTTTTCCCACCAGGCCTGGTTGAGGAGAAACCAGTTGGCGAAGAGATTGAAGGGAGGGCGGCTCCAGGCCGGGCCCTGGAAGCGGCGGTCCGAGGCGCGGCGCGCGCAGAGCCCGCCGGGATCGCCGCTCATCGGGCAGAGCGCGGCGGCGGCGTAGGCCTCGAGGAGGTTCGCGCCTCCCTGCCGCATGAGGTCGATCTGGCGCATCGGCGCGCTCGTCAGATGCAGCGCCCAGTCGGTATAGGCCGTGGCAAGCGCGGCGGGAGAGATGCCGCCGGTCACCGCGCCGATCCTGCTTCGCAGGATGCGGTCGAGATCGGGTTGGGGGTGTTCGGCCATGTCAGAGATCTCCGAAGGTGCTGCGCTCGACGAAAAGGGCGCCATCCTCGAGATCGCGGCTCGGATGGGTCACCACCCGGTCGCCGTCCTCGAGGCCGCCCGTCACCGTGGCGTAGCGGCCGTTGCGGCGGCCGATGGTCACGGGGACGCGGACGACGCGGTCCTCCTCGGCGCGGAACACGGACCAGCCGTCGCCCGAGCGGAAGGCGGCGCTGAGCGGGATCAGCATCGCGTCGGCTTCCTCGTATTCGATGACCCTCAGGAAGACCGCGAAACCGTGGCCGAGCTGCTGGAACGTCTCGGGCGGCGAGGTGATCTCGAAGATCGCGTCGACCCGCTGCTCCTCGATCCCGAGGGCCGAGATCTTTGTGCGCGCGGCGGGGTCGATGCGGACGAGCCGGGCGTCGAGCGGCGCGCCGCCCCAGCGTTCGACCCGGGCACGGGCCTTGGGCGGCAGGCGGACGGCGTCCGAGGACAGGATATCGGCGACGATCTCCAACTGGCGCGGGTCGCCGAGGGACAGGAGCCGCGTGCCTGCGGTCACGGGCCGCGCGCTGACGGTGTCGATCTCAAGGATCACCCCGTCCGCGGGCGCCAGGATCGGCACGCAGCAGACCGCGCCGCCCGCATCCGAGGTCATGTCGACCAGCGCGGCGCGCGCGGCATCCAGCCCGCTCGTGGCCTGCGCGATCCGTGCCTCGGCGGCGGCGACCGCGGCATCGGCGATGGCGCGGCGCTGATGGGCGCTTTCGAGCTGGGTGATCGAGGCGACATTGCGCTCCACCAGCAGGGCGATGCGGTCGTATTGGCTTTGCGCGTAGGTCAGATCCTCTTGCGCCTTGGTCTGGTCGGAGCGGGCGACGTTCAGCGCGGCTTCCATCTCGCGGACATGCGCTTCGGCCTGAAGCCGGGTTCGCGCATCGAGAAGGCCGGGGAGCGAGGGTTCGACCTGCGCCACCACGGTCTCGCCCGCAACGACCGGATCGCCGACCGAGACCGGCGCGCGCAGCGCCATGCCCGAGATCGGCGCGGCGATCTCGTAGATCTCGGCGACGCGGGTCTGGCCGTCGACATCCACGGTGATCTCGAAATCGCTGCGCGTGACGGTGTGCAGATCGACTGGCACCGGCTCCGGCCGAAAGGTCACGAAGGCGAGCCCGGCGACGACGGCCAGTCCCAATCCGGCCAATACGATGTTCCTGTGGGTCTGGGCCATGCACTCACTCCCGGGTTTTCATGACGGCGACGAGATCGAGCCGGTCGAGGCGGCGGCGGACGATCAGGACCGAGGCGAAGGCGGCGGCCAGAACGATGAGGCTCGCGGTGGAAAAGGTCGACGCCTGGAAGACGAGCGGGATCGCGTAGAGATCGCTCGCGAAGCTCTCGGTCATGAGCTTCGCGATCAGCCAGCCGATCCACCAGCCCAGAGGCTGGGCGATGAGCGCCAGCGCCATGATCTCGCCCACCAGCACGAAGCCGACCTCGCTGCGGGTGAAGCCGAGGATGCGCAGGCTCGCCAGTTCGCGTGCGCGCTCGGACAGCTGGATGCGGGCGCCGTTATAGGCGACGCCGACGGTGATCAGGATGCCAAGCACGGTGTAGATCGTCGTGGTGATCAGGATGTTCTGGCTGATCGTTTCGCGGAAGCTGTCGAGGTTCTTCAGCATCATCGCGCGGCCCGCGAGCCGCGGCAGGTCCTTCAGCCGGGCTTCGAAGGCCTCGGTTTGCGCCGGATCAAGCGTAACATTGATCACCGAGACCTGAGGCGCCTGCTGGAACATCCGGTCGGCGGTCTCCTGGTCCATGTAGGCGCCAAGCCCGAAATACTGGGTGGTCAGGCGGGTGACGGGCAGGTCGAAGGCGCCCTTGCGCAAGCCCAGGAACTCGGCCTCGACCACGTCGCCGGGCCCGACGCCCAATTGCGTCGCCAGGCGCCGCGACAGCATGAGACCCCCGGGCGGCGCGTCGATGGGGGCACCGGCCTCGTCGACCACGCGGCTGAGATCGGTGCCGGGGCGGCGCGCCTCGATCACCACGCGCTTCGAGCGGTGGCCGTTCGTCAGCACGGCCGTCAGGTATTGCTGCCCCTCGGCCTGGAGGACGCCGGGCAGGCGGCGCGCATCCTCGAGCGCGCTCTCGGGCATGGCGTTGTTGAAGAAGAGCACCGCGTGCTGGCGGTTGGCCTGGTGAAACGCCATGTCGATCATGTGCTCGAGCGCGTCGGGAAAGAAGTTCGATGCCACCAGGATCGCCACGGCAAGCGCCATCCCGAGCGCGCCGGTCAGCGCGCGCACCGGCCACCGGATGAGGCTGCGCAGGATCATCATGGAGGGCTGGCTGACCCTGAGCACAGCGAGCGCCCGGTCGAGCCAGGTGCGGCGGAACCGCGGCGGCGCGGGCGGGGCCATGGCGGTCGCGGGC
>NZ_JBHTMU010000033.1:0-46281 GCF_042679605.1 Litorisediminicola beolgyonensis | reverse complement strand
AGCCGCGCATCGAGCGCGGTGAGCAGCGTCTCGGGCAGCGTCCCGGGCGCGCTCAGCTCGGCCGCCGCGAGCGCCGCCTCGGTGGGCCCGTGATCCAGCGTCTCGACCAGCCACCCCATCGCCTCGGGTGGCAGGAGCGTCGCCGAGGGCGCGTCTTCGAGATTGAGCCCGAGCCCGATCCCCTGCCCCGCCAGCATCTGCGCCACCACGCGGCCCGGCAGCGCGGCATAGGGCGACGGCCGCCCGGTGAACCCGCTCAACCGGTCCTCGCGGTCGAAGACCAGCACGAAGCGCGCGTCGCCCAGGTCGAACAGCTCGGGCTCCAGCGTCTCGCCCTCGGCCTCGCGCGCGAGAAGGAGAAACAGCTCGCTATCGGCGAGCGCGGCGTAGAAGCGCAGCCGCGCGGCATCGTCGCCCGCCTCCATCTCGGTGAAGGCGCGGTCGAGCGCGGTCTCTTCGGTGATGCCAGGGTTCATGCCAGGACCTCCGCGACACGGGCGCGAAGCGCGGGCAGAAGCTCGGCCTCGAACCAGGGGTGACGTTTGAGCCAGCCGGTATTGCGCCAGGAGGGGTGCGGCAAGGCGATGGCGGCGGGCAAAAGGTCGCGCCAGCGGGACACCGCGTCAGCGACCGTCCCCTTTGTCCCCAGGTGATAGCGCTGGGCGTATTGGCCGATGGCGACCGTCAGGGGCTTCGGCCCGAGCGCTGCCATCACCCGATCGTGCCAGGTCGCGCGGCAGAGGGGCGGCGGCGGCAGGTCCGACCCAGCGGCATCGTAGCCCGGAAAGCAGAAGGCCATCGGCACCACCGCCACGCGGGTCCGGTCGTAGAAGCTGTCGCGGTCGATCCCGAGCCAGTCGCGCAGCCGGTCGCCCGAGCGGTCGTCGAAGGGGCGGCCGCTCTCATGCACCCGCATCCCCGGCGCCTGCCCCGCGATCAGGAGCCGCGCACCCGCCTCGAACCAGGGCACAGGGCGTGGCGCATGGGCCGTGGCGGTGGCGGCGAAGCGCTCCGCACAGAGGCGGCAGCCACGGATCTCGGTCACCAGGTCGGCGGCGTCGCTCATCGCTCCCGCGCCAGCGCCTCGGGCACGATCAGCCGCGTCTCGTACGAGATCAGCCGGGTGATCCGCCGCAGGTGATCGCGCCGGAACGCGATGCAGCCCTCGGTCGGAAAGCCCGGGCGGCGCCATTGATGAAGAAAGATCGCCGAGCCGCGCCCGCGCTCGGCCCTGGGCCAGTTCCAGTCCGTGATCAGCACGATGTCATAAAGCGGGTCGGCGCGGCGGAGCCGTTCGTGGCTGCCCGCATAGGGCGCGCGCACCATGAGGTTGTAGTCCTCGTCCCGCGCATCGTCGGACCAGAGATCGCCGGGCCGGATCGGCACCGCCCAATCGGCGGGCTGTGCGATCCGGTCGGGCCGGTAGAGGAGCCCGACGATCCGGTGCACGCCCGCGGGCGTCGCGCCGTCGCCCTCGCGCTTGTCGGTGCGGACGCCGCCCTTGCCGATGGTGCAGGGCCAGAGCCTGCCCGCAAAGCGCAGGCCACCCCGTGTCAGCACCATGTCGCGCGCGCTCATGCGGCGGCCTTTTCGCCGAGCCGCGCCATCACCTCCGCCGCGATCTCGAAGGAGCGCAGGCGCGCCCCGTGGTCGTGGATCTGCCCGGTCAGGATGACCTCGTCGGGCCGGTGTCGCGCAATCAGCGCGCCGAGCTGCCGCTCGACGCTGGCGGGCGCGCCGACGGCGCTCACCGACAGCGCCTGGTTCACCTGCACCTGCGCGCCGGACGGGATGACCTGGTCCAGATCCTCGACCGGCGCGGGCAGCTTGCCGGGGCGTCCTGTCCTCAGCCGGTAGAAGGCCTGCTGCATCGAGGTCCGGAGCCGCGCGCCCTCCGCATCGCTGTCGGCGGCGAAGACATTGACCGCGAGCATCGCATGCGGCCGCTCCAGCGCCTCCGAGGGCCGGAACTTCGCACGATAAAGCGCAAAGGCCTCCTCGAGCGCGGCAGGCGCGAAATGCGAGGCGAAAGCGTAGGGCAGCCCGAAATAGGCCGCGACCTGCGCGCCGTAGAGCGACGAGCCGAGGATCCAGAGCGGCACGCCGGTGCCCGCGCCGGGATGGGCGTTGACCGGCGCCTCGGGATCGAGCGGGCCGAAGAGCCGCGTGAGCTCGGCCACCTCCTCGGGGAAGCGCTCGGCACGCTCATGGCTCACGCCCAGCGCCTGCATCACCGCGTGATCTCCGCCGGGGGCGCGTCCGAGCCCCAGGTCGATCCGCCCGGGATAGAGCGTCGCCAGCGTGCCGAAAGCCTCGGCCACCGCAAGCGGCGCGTGGTTCGGGAGCATGATCCCGCCCGCGCCGACGCGCATCTCCCGCGTCCGCGCCGCGACGTGGCCGATCAGCACCGCCGTCGCCGCCGACGCGATCCCGGGCATGTTGTGATGCTCGGCCAGCCAGTAGCGGTGATAGCCCCAGTGCTCGGCCGCCTCGGCCAGCTCGCCCAGATTGGCCAGCGCCGTCGCGGTGTCCGCGCCCTCGGGCACCGGCGCCAGATCGAGAAGGGAATAACGCATGGAGAAAGCTCCTTTCCCAAGGCTACCTAAGGGCCGCCGGTCGCCGCTCCAAGCCCCGCCCCTGCAGGCTTCTTCTTTTTCCAAATACGCACTCCGCACCCGTCGCCCGCGGAGGGTCAGAGGAGATGCCCGGACTTCGCCGCCTTGGTCAGGAGGTAGTGATGGTTGAAGCGCGTCTCGCCGACCTTGAGCGGCACCCGCTCGGTCACCGACAGGCCGCATTCCTCCATCCGCGCGATCTTGGCGGGGTTGTTGGTCAGAAGCCGCACCGATCCGAAGCCCAGCCGCGACAGGATCTGCGCGCCCAGCCGGAAATCGCGCTCGTCATCCTCGAAGCCAAGCCGGTGATTGGCCTCGACCGTGTCGAAGCCCTGATCCTGCAGGGCATAGGCGCGCATCTTGTTGGCAAGCCCGATGCCCCGGCCCTCCTGGTTGAGATAGAGAAGCACGCCCGCCCCCTCCTCGCCCATCTTGCCCAGCGCGGCATTGAGCTGCGGGCCGCAATCGCATTTGAGCGAGCCCAGGAGATCGCCGGTGAAACAGGCCGAATGCAGCCGCGCCAGCACCGGCTGGGCGCGGTCGGGGCGGCCGATCTCGATGGCGTAATGCTCGTCCGAGCCGTCCTCGGGGCGGAAGATATGGAGCCGCGCCTCCTCGGCATGGAAGAGCGGCACGCGCGCGGTCACGACATGCTCCAGCTCGGGCAGCGCGTCGAGATGCGGGGCAGCGGTCTCCGCGTCGATCCAGGTGAGGCCCGGGGGCGCGTCGGCGACCGTCAGCACCAGCGCCGCGGGCAGGAGCCGCGCGGATTTCGCCAGCCGGATCGCCAGCCGCTCGAGCCCCGCATCGCCACCGCGACGGGTCAGGAGCGGGCCCTTCATCGGCCGCCGCAGATCGTCCTTCGGATCGGCCACCGCGCGCAGCCAGTCGGCGCTGGCACCATCGGGCAGAGCCACGCGCGCGAGGTCGCCATCATAGGCGCGCGCCTTCAGCGTCTCGGCCCGCCGGGCGGTGAGCGCCAGCTCGGGCTCTCCGAGCCTGCGCATCTCGCCGAGCCGCGCGGGCGAGAGCGTCTCGATCGCCGCGACCAGCGCCAGGCGCTCCGCACCCTCCAGAACCACGGGCAGGCCCATTCGCAGGTCGGCACGGGCGCGGGCAAGGGTCTCGGAGAGGGTCGGAGTGAGGGCCATGGAGGGTCCGTTTGTAACGTAACGCCCCCCGATTACACGACCCCGTGAGAGAGTTGCAGCAAAACTTGGCAGCGCGCACGCGGCTTCACATGTCGATCACGAAGACAGGAGGACAAGACGATGGCTCAGCTGAAAAACATCTTGCTCGTCGATGACGATGACGACCTGCGCGAAGCCCTGGCCGAGCAGCTGGTCCTGACCGAGGATTTCGAGGTGTTCGAGGCCGAGAACGGCCAGAGCGCCATGACACGCGCCAAGGAGCAGATCTACGATCTGATCATCCTCGACGTGGGCCTGCCCGACACCGATGGCCGCGAGCTCTGCAAACTGATGCGCAAGCAGGGGGTGAAATCTCCGATCGTCATGCTCACGGGCCACGACTCGGACGCGGACACGATCCTCGGGCTGGACGCGGGCGCGAACGACTATGTCACCAAGCCCTTCAAGTTCCCGGTGCTCCTTGCCCGCATCCGCGCGCAGCTGCGCCAGCACGAGCAGTCCGAGGACGCGATCTTCCAGCTCGGGCCCTACAGCTTCCGCCCGTCGATGAAGCTTCTCGTGACCGAGGACGACAAGAAGATCCGCCTGACCGAGAAAGAGACCAACATCCTGAAGTTCCTGCATCGCGCGCCCGACGGGGTCGTACCGCGCGACGTGCTCTTGCACGAGGTCTGGGGCTACAACGCGGGCGTGACCACCCACACGCTCGAGACGCATATCTACCGCCTGCGCCAGAAGATCGAGCCTGACCCCTCGAACGCCCGGCTCCTGGTCACCGAAAGCGGCGGCTACCGGCTGGTTTCGTAACCTGATCGGGGGTGTTCCCAAGATGCCAAAATAATTGGCAGAGCTTGGGAACCCTTCCGGGATCAAGGCGTTACGAAGGCAACCCGTCGCATGTGCGGTCAATCACATGCACCTCCCTGTTGGACTGACCGGGCTCTTCGGAGACCCGGTCTTTTTTTTGAATGAGGCCATAGCGTTTCGGCTAGGTCCTGAAGCGGCGCGGGCCTACCCTGCGGCCATGTCCGCCCCTCAAAGCTTTCCCGTCCCGACCGAGGCCGCGTTGTCCGAGATGCTCATCGCGCGGGGCTTCGCCCGGCGGAGGCCGCGCGTCTGGACGCGGGGCTGCGCAGAGGTCCTGCAGGTGGTCCATCTCCAGCGCTCGCAATACGACCCGGACAGGCGGTATCTGAACTTCGCGCTCTGGCCACTGGTCTGGGGCGCGCCACCGACCCCGGCCGAGAGCAAGATGCCGTTTCGGACCCGCGCCGAGAGCCTGAAGGCCCGCGACATGGCCGGGTTCTTTGCGCGGATCGACGGGCTGACCACGCTCGCGCATTTGGCCGAGGCCCTGGCGCAGAGCGACATAGCCGGGCTCGTGTCGCGCGACCTGCGCGACCTTCTGTCCGCAGAGCATCCTCAGGCTCAATGAAAAAGGCCCCGCCATGCAACGGGGCCTTTCCGGTTTCGAAGGGGCGGAGGATTACTCCGCGTCTTCTTTCTGCTTGCTCTCGGGCGCGGCCTCCTGGCCGGTCTCCTGGTCGACGACCTTCATCGACAGGCGCACCTTGCCGCGATCGTCGAAGCCCAGAAGCTTGACCCAGACCTCCTGGCCTTCCTTCAGAACGTCCGAGGGATGGTTCAGGCGGCGGTTCTCGATCTGGCTGACATGCACGAGGCCGTCACGCTTGCCGAAGAAGTTCACGAAGGCGCCGAAATCGACGATCTTCACGACCTTGCCCTTGTAGATGCCGCCTTCTTCCGGCTCCGCCACGATCGAGTGGATCATGTCGTAGGCCTTCTGGATGGCTTCGCCGTTCGGCGAGGCGATCTTGATGATGCCGTCGTCGTTGATGTCGACCTTGGCGCCCGAGACCTCGACGATCTCGCGGATCACCTTGCCGCCCGAGCCGATCACTTCGCGGATCTTGTCGGTCGGGATCTGCATGGTCTCGATGCGCGGCGCGTGAACCGAGAACTCGCCGGTCTCGGAGAGCGCCTTGTTCATCTCGCCCAGGATGTGCAGACGGCCTTCCTTGGCCTGGGCCAGGGCTTTCTTCATGATCTCGGGCGTGATGCCTGCGACCTTGATGTCCATCTGCAGCGAGGTGATGCCGTTCTCGGTGCCCGCGACCTTGAAGTCCATGTCGCCGAGGTGATCCTCGTCGCCCAGGATGTCGGTCAGGACCGCGTAGGAGCCGTCCTCTTCGAGCACGAGACCCATCGCCACACCGGCGACCGCGGCCTTGAGCGGCACGCCCGCATCCATCATCGACAGCGACCCGCCACAGACCGAGGCCATGGAGGAGGAGCCGTTCGACTCGGTGATCTCGGAGACCACGCGGATGGTGTAGGGGAAGTCGGTCGCAGCCGGCAGAACCGCCTGGAGCGCGCGCCAGGCCAGCTTGCCGTGGCCGATCTCGCGGCGTCCCGGAGGGCCGACGCGGCCCGCTTCACCGACCGAATAGGGCGGGAAGTTGTAGTGCAAGAGGAAGTTCGAGCGGAAATTCCCGTGCAGCGCGTCGATGATCTGCTCGTCGTCACCGGTGCCGAGCGTGGTGACCACGAGGCCCTGCGTCTCGCCACGGGTGAAGAGCGCCGAGCCGTGGGTCCGCGGCAGGATGCCGGTCTCGGCCACGATCGAGCGCACCTGGTCGAGCGCTCGGCCGTCGATCCGCTTGCCTTCCTTGACCACCGAGCCGCGCAGAACGCCGGACTCGAGCTTCTTCAGCGCGGAGCCGAGGTTCGGATCGGCGCGCTCGTCTTCCGACAGCGCCTCCTTGATCGCCGCCTTGGCCTCGGCCACGGCGGTGGTGCGCTCCTGCTTGTCGAGGATCGCGTAGGCGGCGCGCATCTTCTCTTCGCCCTCGGCTTTCACGCGCTCGTAGAGTGCCGAGTAATCCGGCGGCTGGAAGTCGAAGGGCTCTTTCGCGGCGTCTTCGGCCAGGTCGATGATCAGGTCGATCACCGGCTGGATCTGCTCGTGCGCGAAGGTCACGGCGCCCAGCATCTCGTCCTCGGTCAGCTCATAGGCCTCGGACTCGACCATCATCACCGCGTCCTTGGTGCCCGCGACCACGAGGTCGAGGCGCTGGTCGGGGTTGTTGCGCAGGTCCTGCATATCCTCGACCTCGGGGTTGAGGATGTATTCGCCATCCTCAAAGCCCACGCGGCAGCCCGCGATCGGGCCCATGAAGGGCGCGCCCGAGATGGTCAGCGCCGCCGACGCGGCGATCATCGCCACGATGTCGGGATCGTTGACGAGGTCGTGGCTCAGCACGGTGCACATCACGAGCACTTCGTTCTTGAAGCCGGGGACGAAGAGCGGGCGGATCGGACGGTCGATCAGGCGCGCGGTCAGCGTTTCCTTTTCGGTCGGACGGGCCTCGCGCTTGAAGAAGCCGCCGGGCACCTTGCCCGCGGCGTAGTATTTTTCCTGGTAGTGCACCGTGAGCGGGAAGAAGTCCTGCCCCTCTTTCGGCGCCTTGGCGAAGGTCACGTTGGCCATGACGGAGGTCTCGCCCAGGGTGGCGATGACCGAGCCGTCGGCCTGGCGCGCGACCTTGCCGGTTTCCAGCGTGAGCGTCTCTTCGCCCCACTGCATGGATTTCTTAGTGATATTGAACATCTAGCGTATCCTGTCTGGAAGCACTCCCGGGCCCTCCCGGGTCTTCCGTTGTCATGGCGGCCCCATTGCCGCCGACCCCTTCATCCTGCCATGCGCCGGGGTCGAAGCGTCACGTCTCAGATGCGCGGGGCGTACACGAGATGCGCGGCATTTGCAAAGAAGAAGGGCGTGAGGCGCGCGCGTGTCTCAGCGCGGCATCGCGGGTCCGCTCAGGCCCGTTTGGTGCCCGGGCGCGCGGGCAGGTTCCAGGCCTTGCGCGCGGTCACGAGGCGCAGATCCTCGGGGTCCATGCCGAGGCTCAGGATGGTGGCACGGTCGTAGCGGGCGCGGGCTGTCTCGGGGTCATGCGCGGTGCCGAAGAGCCGGTCGATCCAGCCCATGCCGAAGGTGACGTGGAAGGTCGCGTCGTGGTCCTGGAAGTGATGCGCGAGGTGGCTGCGGGTGACGCGCTGGCCGAACCAGCCCTTGGGCACGTTCAGATGCGCCAGCGTGTGGCAGTATTCGTAGAAGGCAAAGGCGCTGGCCGATCCGACGAAGATCGCGAGCGACGCGGCGAGCGCGGCATCGGCGAGGCCCATGAGCGGCCAGAGCGCCAGCGTGTGCAGGACCACCGAGGTGGCGGCGAACCGCACCGGGAACCAGTGATCGTCGCCGGTGAAGAACTCGGGGTCCGAGGGAAATTCGTGATGGCCGATATGGGCGCGGTAGAGGGCGTTGAAGACGCCCTGCTCCTGCGGCGGCTCGCGGTGGTAGAGGAAGCGGTGCATGCCGTATTCGACGAAGACCTGAACGGCCGCGCCGTAGAGCACGGCGAGGATCATCCAGGGCGCGCCCCAGATCAGCCCGGCCATGAGCGCGGCAATCGTGAACGGGGCCAGCCGCTGCAGGCTGCCCATGCGGATCAGGACGCTCAGGGTCTGGCGCATCGCGGGTCTCCTTCCCTTAGCGCCAGTATCCCGCGGCGATGCGCCCTGCGTCAAACCTGACCCTGCGTCGGACATGCAAAAAGGGGCCGCGCGAGCGACCCCTTCACCTGTCGGTCCGACGGTGGCTCAGCGGCGGATGCCGAGGCTGCCGATCAGCTTGCGATAGCGCTCTTCGTCGCGCGCCTTGAGGTAGTCGAGCAGCTTGCGGCGCTGGGCCACGAGCTTGAGAAGGCCACGGCGCGAGTGGTTGTCCTTCTTGTGGGTCTTGAAGTGCTCGGTCAGGGTCGAGATGCGGCTGGTCAGGATGGCAACCTGGACTTCGGGCGAACCGGTGTCGCCGTCCTTGGTCGCGTATTCCTTCATCAGGCGGGTCTTTTCTTCCGCGGTAATCGACATCGGGGTCTCCTTGGATATGTGTGTCAGGTCATGGCGCAAGCCGGGATGTCGTCCAGCAGGGCCCGTGGAGGGCCGCCCTTGAGCGGTCGCGCGAATATAGGCGCTTTCGGGTCGGGAGGGAAGGGGAAAAGGGCGCGGGGGTGGTGTCGGCTCTGCGGAGAGCGCAGGTCGGACGGACGGATCGCGCCTTTCCGGTGAGGGTCAGGGGTGTGCGGATGTGCCCCCGCAGACTGTTCTTGCCGCTCGAAGGCGTGTTGGCGTGTCGCGCTCTCATCTCGTGGGAGGCGCGCCCTCGGGCGGTGATCGCCGTTCACTGCGATCCCGTTCACTTTCATCGACGCTTACTTGGATCGCCGTTCGCGGGGAAAATCGCTTCGACGCAGAAGCGCCGCGCCCCGCTGCGCGCCTGTCCGGGATCGACCGCGCGTTGTCAGAGGCCCGCCAGCGTGCCCGCAGCGCTCATCGGGATCAGGACGATCGCGTCGAGGCTCGGGGCATCGGCGGTTGGAAGCGAGGCGACCACGTCGCCGTCGAGGCGGATATGGGTCAGGTCGGGATCGTCGGGATCGGGCTCGATGCTGAGGTCGGGATCGGTGTCGAGCGCATCGTCGTAGAGCACCAGCATCCGGTCCTCCGCGCCGTCGAAATCGACGATCTCCGCGCCGCCGCCGGTCATGTCGCTCGCGGCGAGGATGAAGCTGTCGGCATCCGCGCCGCCGGTCAGCACATCGCCACCGCCGCCGACCAGCGTGTCGGCCCCGGCGCCACCGTTCAGGAAGTCGGTCTCGCCATCGCCCTGCCCTTCGAGCAGGTCGTCATCCCAGCCGCCGAAGAGCGTGTCGGTGCCCGCGCCGCCGCGCAGCGTGTCGTCGCCTTCGCGGCCGTCGAGTGCGTCATCGCCCGCGCCGCCATCAAGGAGGTCGGCGTCGAGCCCGCCATGCAGCGAGTCCTCTCCGTCGCCGCCGAAGATCTCGTCACCGCCCGCGTGGGCGAAGAGCGTGTCGTCGCCGCTGCCGCCCTCGAGCGTATCGGCGCCCTCGTCGCCATGCATCAGGTCGTCGCCCGCGCCGCCATCGAGCCAGTCGTCGCCGTCGCCGCCGCTCGTCTCGTCGCCACCGGCGAGCCCCGACAGCCAGTCGGCGAGCGCGCTGCCGCCCAGGTGATCGGCGGCTTCCGGTCCTGTCTGTGGCTGGAGGCCGCCTGAGGTCTCGGCGCTGTGCTCTTCGGCCTCGACCGCCGAGGCGTCGTCGGCGAAGGCCGAGTCCATCAGCTGCAGGGAGGCGGGAGCCTCGTAGGCGGGCGCCTCATCGCCGCTGCTCTCGTCGTCTTCCGCGACATCCGCGTCTTCGGTTCCGATGATCGCGACCGATCCCAGAACCATCATACCCATCAAACCCGTAAGCCATAACATGGCGCGACATCCCAGAAAGAGCCCCGGGAAATGTCCCCCATTTGTTCTCCCCTTTCAACGGTTTTCGCGCCCGGTGGTTAACGCTCGAGGTAGCGCGCCTCGGCGGGCCAGGGCGCGGGCTCGGTCGCGTAGGAGACATAGAGGGGATGGCGCGGGTGGCCGTCGCGGGTGAGGCCCAGATGCGAGAGCGGGCCGAGCCGCCGCGCCAGCGTCGCGGCGCGGTCGAGATGCGCGCCGTGGACGCCCCAGGCGGCGAGCGTCACCGACGCGCTTGCATGCCAATCGTCGATCACCGCGTCGGTCTCGGGGCCGATCGGATCGCGCGCGGCCTTGAGATCGGCGGGGCGCGTCGCGCGCCAGGCGAAGAGGTTGACGATGCCGAGCGCGCCGAAGCCCAGCTGCCGGGCGCGACGTTCGCAGCGCTCGATGGTCGGATCGTTCCTGAGCTCGGTGGCGGTCGAGGGGTTGAGCATCACGAACAAAAGCTCGCCCGCGTCGGCGTTCCAGACCCGGCGGAGGCCGTAGCGATAGCGCTCGCAGGGGGAATAGAGCGCCTCGGAGACGGTGTCGCCGTCCGCGTGCTGTCGCCGGATCAGGCGGTCCGTCATGCGCCCGCGAAGACGCGGCTCGGGTGCAGCGCGCCGCCGCGATACTGGCCGACGGCGACGGCCTGGCCCTCGAAGGAAGCCCAGCAGGTGTCGCCGAACTCGACATCGCGGGCGATCACCGGAGCGGGATTGCCGTTCCTGAGACTCGAGGCCGAGGCGCTGTCGCAGCGCGCCTCGGGCAGGTCGGCGAGCGCGATTTCGAGGGGCATCAGACGGGCGTCGAGCGCTTCGGTCCTGGCTTCGGCGTCGAGCGTCTCGAAGCTTACGCCCTCGGCGGCGTCGAAAGGGCCGGACCAGGTCCGGCGCAGCTCGCGCACATGGCCGAGACATCCGAGCGCGCGGCCGAGGTCGCGGGCGATGGCGCGCACGTAGCCGCCCTTGCCGCAGACCATCTCCAGCGTGACGTGGTCGGGATCCTCGCGGTCGACCAAGGTCAGCTCCTCGACCCAGAGGGGGCGCGCGGCGATCTCCATCTCCTCGCCGTCGCGGGCGCGTTTATAGGCGCGCTCGCCGTCGATCTTGACGGCGGAGAATTGCGGCGGGACCTGCATGATCTCGCCGACGAAGCCGTGCAGCGCTTCCTTGATCTCCTCGTCCGAGGGGCGGAGATCGGAGCGTTTGACCACCTCGCCCTCGGCATCGTCGGTATTGGTCTCGGCGCCGAGCGTGACGGTGAAGCGATAAGCCTTGAGCGCGTCGGTCACGAAGGGAATGGTCTTGGTCGCCTCGCCGAGCGCAATGGCCAGAACGCCGGTGGCCTCGGGGTCGAGGGTGCCGGCATGGCCCGCCTTCTTGGCGCCGAGCGCCCAGCGCACCTTGTTGACGACCTGGGTCGAGCTTGGACCGGCGGGCTTGTCCACCACCAGCCATCCCGAGATGTCCCGCCCCTTGCGCCTGCGTGCCATGATCCGTCCCGTTCTGCCGCGAAGGCCGGTCGGGTAGCGCAGGCCTCGGGGGGTGTCAATTCGACGGCGCGAGCCGCTCTGCCGGGGTGCGGACAAGCGGCTGATCGAGGTCGAGAAGCCCCACCGCCTGGCAAAGGACGAGCGCGCCCCAGGCGGCGGCGAGATTGGCGGCGATCGCCGCGCCGAGGATGCCCGGGTAGCCCAGCGCCAGCGCCCCGGCCCAGGCGAGCGGCACGTAGATCAGCGCGATGCGCGCCGCCGAGAGGGTCATCGACCAGATCGCCTTTTCGCGGGCGTTCATCGCGGCATTCGCGGTCACGAGGATGCCGTAGCCGAAAAAGCCGAGGCTGACCCAGCGCAGGTAGTCGGCGGCATAGGGCACGGCGTCGAGACCGTTGGTCATGAGCCGCGCCACCGGACCGGCGGTGAGCCACATCAGCGCGACGAGCGCCGCGCCGTAGCCCGCGCAGACGAGGAAGGTCAGGCGCACGGTGGCGCGCGCGCGGGCGTGGTCGCCCGCGCCCCAGGCCTGCCCCACGACCGGGCCGATCCCGGCCGAGAGCGCGAGCATCGGCACGAAGAGGAGCGACTGCACCCGCGTCGCCGCGCCGAAGCCGCCGACGGCCGCCTCGCCGAGCGTCGCCACGGCCGAGGTGACGAGCGCCATGCCCAGAGGGTTGATCGCGTTCGAGAGCGCCGCGGGCACGCCGGTCGCGCCGATCCTGCGGACCGAGCGGACGAGCCCGTCGGTCGCCTCGCGGGTGAGGGCCAGCCGCCCGGAGCGGAGCGCGTAGGCGAGAAGGCCGAGAAACGCGAGCGTGCGCGCGGCGGCGGTTGCGATGCCCGCGCCCTCGGTGCCCATCGCCGGGACCGGTCCCCAGCCGAAGATCAGGAGCGGGTCGAGCGCGACGTTCAGAAGGCTTTGCGCCACCATCGCGGTGGCGGCGATGCCGCTCTCGCCCCCGGCCTTGAAGACGGCGTTCAGGGATTGGCTGGCGACGATGAAGGGAAAGCCCAGGCACCACCACGGCATGTAGGCGAGGATCGCCGCGTGGACATCGCCCGTCGCGCCCATCGCCGTGAAGATCCAGGGCGAGAGGACCCAGAGCAGGAGCGCCGCGACGATGGCGCAGCCCACCGCGAGCACCAGCGCGTGCAGCGCGAGCCGCGCCTGCACCGGGTCGTCGGCCCCCGATTTCCCGAGCGCCTGGCTGACCACCGCGGAGGTGCCGGCGCTGAGCCCGATCGAGAGCGAGGTGATCGTCAGGATGACCGGGTAGATATAGCCGATGGCCGCGAGCGAGGTGCTGCCGTCGCGGGCGAGGAAGTAGCTGTCGGCAAGCCCGACCGAGAGGACGCCGAGAATGCCGACCGACATCGGCGCACTCACCGTCCAGAGCGCGCGCGCGACGCTCATCTCGTTCAGATTTCGGCTTTGCGACATGAGCCCGCCCGCTGGTTCAGCGCCAGCATCTAGGCCTGCGGCGGCGTTTGGCGAGACCTGCGGGCGCCGGGGCGCCGTCAGTCGAGGCGCCGCGCCTCGTCGACGAGCATCACCGGGATGCCGTCGCGGATCGGATAGGCCAGACCGGCATTGCGGCTGACCAGCTCCTGCTTGTCGGCGTCATAGTCGAGGCGCCCCTGTGTCTCGGGGCAGACGAGGCCGTCGAGCATGCGGCGGTCGAAGCGTTGGGTCTCGGTCATTGCATCACATCCTCTCCGCCGCCCCGGAGCGCGTATTCCATCAGGGTCACCAGCGTCTCGCGCCGGGTCGAGAGCGACGGCGCCTCAAGGAGCGCCTGCTTGTCCTCGGGGTCGAAATCCAGAAGCATCGCCAGCGAATTGATCAGGAGCTCGTCCTCGGCCTCTTTCAGCGTGTCCCAATCGGCGGACAGCTCGCGGGCGAGGAAATAGCGGTCGAGAAGCGCCAGGAAGCGCGGGCGGTCGAAATTGGTGTCCTCTTCGGTCGCGCCGCGATCGGCCTCGAACCCGGTCCAGCTGACCTCGCAGCGGCGATAGGGCGGGAAGCCCTCGATCTCCTGGCGGATGCGGAAGCGCGAGATGCCGGTGAGGGTGATCATGTAGCGCCCGTCCTCGGTCTCGGACATCTGCGTCACCCGCCCCGCGCAGCCGATGAGATGCAGGGGGCGGTCGCTCCGGCCGGGGATCTGCTGCGGCTGGACCATGCCGATCAGGCGATGATCGGTTTTCAGCGCGTCATCCAGCATCGCCAGATAGCGCGGCTCGAACAGGTGCAACGGCAACCGAGAGCGCGGCAGGAGCAGCGCCCCGGGAAGCGGAAATACCGGGATTACGTCAGGCAAATCGGTTGGCCGCGTCATGCCCTTGCAGCTAGTCCTAGGGCCCGGTCAGGCAAATATCATCGACGAGAGTTTGCGCCGTCCGTTGAGAACGATCGGATCGTTGGGCTTCAGCGCGTCGAAGAGCGTGAAGAGCTGGCTCTTGGCGGCGCCGTCGTTCCACTCGCGGTCGCGGCGGAAGAGCTCGAGCAGCTGGTCGACGGCCTCGCCGGTCTTGCCGTTGGCGGCGAGCGCCTGCGCATAATCGAAGCGGGCTTGATGATTGTCGGGATCGGCCTCGACCTGCTGGCCGAGTTCCGCGAGCGGTCCGGCGTTCTCGGCCTGCCGCGCGAGCTGGATTTGCGCATGGGCGGCCTCGAGCTCGGGCGCCTTCGAGATCTCCACCGGAGCGCCGTTCAGGATGGCCTCGGCCTGGTCGATCTCGCCAAGTGCGACATGGGCGCGCACCAGCCCGGCATAGGCCCGGGGGTTCTTGTCGTCCTCGCCGAGAACGGCGGTGAAGATCTGCACGGCGTCGGTGGCCGCGCCCTGCTCCAGCATCTCGTCGGCGGCGTCGAGCGCCTCGTCGAGCCCGCCCGAGGCGTCACCGCCCGATTGCTGGACGAGCCGGTCGATGAAGGCCTTGATCTCGGATTGCGGCACCGCGCCCTGGAAGCCGT
Source organism: Litorisediminicola beolgyonensis (assembly GCF_042679605.1). Taxonomy (NCBI): domain Bacteria; kingdom Pseudomonadati; phylum Pseudomonadota; class Alphaproteobacteria; order Rhodobacterales; family Paracoccaceae; genus Litorisediminicola; species Litorisediminicola beolgyonensis. The sequence continues at coordinate 31,658 of NZ_JBHTMU010000033.1, read as the reverse complement.
CGACCGGCTGGCCCTGCCAGAAGGCGTAGACCGTCGGGATCGACTGGATGCGGAGCTGACCGGCGATGCTCTGCGCCTCGTCGACATTGACCTTGGCCATCTTCACCGCGCCCTTGGCGGCGCGGACGGCGTCCTCGAGCATCGGGCCGAGCGTCTTGCAGGGGCCGCACCACGGCGCCCAGAAATCGACGATCACCGGAACTTCGCGCGAAGCATCGACGACCTCGGCCATGAAGTCGCGCTCGGCCACGTCCTTGATGAGGTCCTGTCCGCCGGTTTGCTGACTGGTGCCAAGTTCGATCATCGTCTCGTCCCTCCGGGGCTCTCGTCTCTCATGTCCCCGTTCAGATGGAGAAGGCCGCCGTCCGATGCAAGGGCAGAAGCGGATCAGGCGCCGCCGGGAAGCGGCAGGCAGCCCGGCAGGCCCGCGGGCAGGACGAGCCGTCCCCCGGCGGCATAGAGCGCGCGGCCCATGCCCGGGACCTCGCCGCGGACCGCGATCCAGAAGGGCCCTGCCCCGGCGATGCCGAGGCCCTCGGGCAGCGCCGAGACAAAGCCGTCGGCAGGAAAGAGCACCACCGCGCCGGGGGCCTCGTCGGTCACCAGCATCACCAGAGAGAGCGTGCCGAGCCATCCCAGCGCCACCAGGGGCAGCGCCTTCAGGAGGCTAGTAATCATGGATGTGTTCGAGCCGCAGGAGGCCTTCCTGCATCCCGCGCAGCGTCTCGGCCAGCTCCGGGACCTTGACGAGCATCAGGAAGCGGCGGTCGTCGGTGCCCTGCACGCCGACGCTCATCAGCGAGCCCGGGGCCTGTTTCACCCGGTCAGACAGGACGGTGATCAGGATGTCGTCATTTCCCGCGATCTCGACGAACTCCGCCCCGTCGAGCGCCATCTGCTCCAGAAGCTTGGTCAGCTTCGCATAGCGCGGCACCTCCAGCTCGACCCCGGGTTCGCGGGGGCCGATGACGCTCACGCCGTCATAGGCGCCGAACTGCGACGGGCTGAGGCCCCAGGCGACCATGCGCAGGCTCTGCTCGTCCGGGCCGATCTCGGCGACGCGGTCGGCGATGAAGGCGGCGTAGCGCGCCTTGACGCGGTTCTCGATCCCGAGCGCGATCTCGCGCTCGTTGTCGCGCGGCGTGTCGGTGGCGGCGAGGTCGAGCTCGCGGTCATCCTCGAGGAAATCGTACTTGTACCAGGGCGTCTGGCGGAGGAAGGCCGCGTATTCCGCCGCCTGCCGGGCGGAGAGATCGTCGAGCGGCTCGCGCTCGGGTCCGCGGATGAGCGCGGCGATATGGCCGAAGGTCTCTTCATAGGCGGCCTTCAGCAGCATCTCGGCGGTGAAGCTCGCGCCGATCACGTAGACCATCTGCTTGGTCTCGCCATCGACGCCGCCATGCGCCGCCGACGCCTCGTTCAGCGTGCAGAGCGAGGACCAGAACCCCCAGATCGCGCCGAGGAAGGAGAAGTCATGCGGGTCCTCGTCCTCGATCACCCGTGCGTAATCGGTATAGGCGTGCACGATATGCCATTCGGGATAGGTCATCAGCGTGCGCGCCTCGGGCCGGTGATGCTCGGGCGGCAGGAGGCTCGCGTAGTCGTCGGCGAGCGGCTCGCCGCGGCAGGCGAACTCCACGTAGAGGATCGGCACGTAGAACGGAAAGCCCAGGATCAGCGCGGTCTTGATCAGGAATTTCAGGAGAGCCTTCATGCCTTATGCCTTGTCTCGTTCCAGCACGAGCCCGGAGATCAGAGCGATCCCGCCGAGCGCGATATGCGGCAGGTTGGCGAGGATCTTGAAGCCGAACTCCAGATCCAGCACGCCGTTCGTGAAGATGCCGAGGTCGAGATACCCGGACCCGGTCGCAAGCCCGAGGAGACCGTCGCCCAGGTAGAGCGCCCCGAAGAGCACCAGGAAGAGCCGCGCGGCGCGGCGCGAGGTCAGCCCCGCGATCAACGCCCAGAGCGCCGAGGCCGCGTGCAGCGCGTCGTCATAGAGATCGAGAGCGAAGATGCCGAAGGCCACGCCGTCGGCATCGGTGACGCCCGGGATGTAGTTCAGCGCCGCCGCTCCGAAGAGGACCACGGCATAGCCGAGCGCGATCGTCCGAAGCGGGCCCATCAGGCGAAATACCGGTCCCAGAACATGTTGCGGAACAGAAGATCGGGGTCGATCTCGCGCTTGCGCTGCGCGAATTCTCGGGCGTTCGGATAGCCCTGGCGCAGCTGCCGCCGTGTCGCGTGGGGACGGTAGGGCAGATAGTAGGTGCCGCCGAGGTCGATCACACGGTCGATCAGACTGCTGGTCATCCGCCGCATGTCGGTCTCGGCCCGCTCGGTCATCTCCTGGCTGAAGAGCATGACCGCGGCGATGCGCGGCTCGGGCGCGTAGGAGAGCACGGATTCGGTGTCCGCCGCGACATAGCGCAGCGTGACGTTCAGGAGCGACTGGTAGGACGAGGGGATCACCTCGCGGCAGGCGGTCACGAACTCCTCCCAGCGGTCGGGCGGCACGAAATACTCGTGCAGGATGTCGGTGCGGCTCGGGTCGAAGCCGCGCAGGGTCTCGACCGGCTCGTTCAGGAGCGTGTTGCGGGTCGTGGTGCCACCCGCGACGAGCGGTGCGATGTCGGTCTCGAAGCTCCAGCGCGCGGTCTTGACCGCCTCGCGGCCGAGCTGGCCGCGGAAGATGTAGCGCGAGGCGTGGCTCATCCAGTTCGAGGTGCCGACGGGCGGCAGGTCCGACTGGTCCTCGGTCGGCAGGTAGGTGACCATCAGCGCCTCGTCGAAGAAGGCGCCGCGCGCGACGTTCAGACGCCCGTAGCCCATGTTGGCGCGGCTCTCCTCGCCCGAGACGGCGGCGACGAAGGCGGGGCCGAACTCTTCGGCGGGCATGGTCTCGAAGAAGGGCACGAGACGGCGGTCGGGTTCGATCTCGATCACCAGCGACACGATCGCGCCGGTCAGGCCGTAGCCGCCCATCGTCATCGCGAAGAGCTCGGGTTCCTTGTCGCGGCTGATCTCGAGAAGCTCGCCGCCGGGCTCGACCAGGAACACCGAGCGCACGGTCGAGCCCATCGGGCCATAGGGCACGGGCCAGCCATGGGCGTTCACCGCGAAGGTCGAGGCGACGCCGAAATCGTTGTTGGATTGCATGACCTTGGGCCCGAAGCCCCAGCGGTCGAGCGCGGGGATGACCTCGGACCAGCGCGCCCCGGCATGGACAAGCGCGGTGCGGGCGTCAGTGTCGACCTCGACGGTGGCGTTCTCGAGCGTCACCGCGTGGCCGTTCTCGGGCAGTGCGTGGCCGCCCATCGAGTGGCGCGCGGCCGAGAGCGCGACGGGGCGGCCCTCTTCGCGGGCCTCGTCCATCTCGGCGCGGATCGCCTCGACCAGGCGTTCGCCGGGGTCACGCGTGACGGTGATGTGCTTGAAGACCGGGGTCTCGGAGAGCTTCGAGGCGTCGTTCAGCACCCCCTCCCCGCCTTCGGGCGCCAGCGACACGGTGCCGCCGAGCGACGGCAGTTTCTGGGCTTCCACCATCGCGGCGACCGCTCCGATGGCAGCGCCCGACCCGAACAAAAGAGCACGACGCGTGAGACTCATGACCTAATCCCGTTAACCTATCCCATCGGAGAGTATGCGCATCGGGACGGCGTTTCGCACCTGCGGAAATCACGCTCGTCCGCGACGTGGCGCGCGCGACACGGGTCGCGGCTGAAAGGGTCTGTCCTGAGGCGCGGGTTTCGGGCGTGATTGGGGCGTTTGGCGTGGGTTTCGCGCCGTTTTGGGCCGCTGCCTCAGAGATCGAAGGTGGCGAAGACCGGCGCGTGGTCCGAGGGCTGGTCCCAGCCGCGGACCGGGCGCAGGATGCGCGAGGAATGGGCGGCGTTCGAGATGTCGGGCGTGGCCCAGATGTGATCGAGACGGCGGCCCTTGTCGGCGGCATCCCAGTCGCGGGCGCGGTAGGACCACCAGGAATAGAGCTGGCCCTCGGGGATGTCCTGCCGGGTGACGTCGACCCAGGCGCCGGCCTCCTGCGTCTGGGCGAGATGCTCGACCTCGATGGGGGTGTGCGAGACGACCTTGAGAAGCTGCTTGTGGGACCAGACGTCGTCCTCGCGGGGCGCGATGTTGAGATCGCCGACGAGGATGGATTTCTCGGGGCGCGCGGCATGGGCCCAGTCGCGCATGTCGGTGAGGTAGTCGAGCTTCTGGCCGAACTTCTCGTTCACGGCGCGGTCGGGCACGTCGCCACCGGCGGGGACGTAGAAATTGTGGATGGTGACGCCGTTCTCAAGCTTGGCCGCGACGTGGCGGGCATGGCCGAGACCGGCGTAATCCTCGGCCCCCGCCTCTTCGAGCGGCAGCTTCGAGAGGATCATGACGCCGTTATAGCCCTTCTGCCCGCGGGCCACGCGATGGGTGTAGCCCAGGGCCTCGAAGGCCTCGACCGGGAGCTTCTCGACCGGGGACTTGGTCTCCTGCAGGCAGAGCACGTCCGGCTGCTCCTCGGTCAGAAGCCGGGCCACGAGCCCCTCGCGCAGACGGACGGAGTTGATGTTCCAGGTGGCGAGGGTGAAGGGCATGGGGGTCTCCGGAGTTGCGGCGTGTGCTTGATAAGTTACTGCTGAATTTACAGGAACTCAGAAAAAAGCCTGCGCGGACCGCTATGAACGCGGCCCGCGCCCGCAGTTATAGCGTGTCCGAGATCAGTAACAGGCCAACCAATAGCGCCAGCAGCACTATTGCGGTTCTACCAGTCGCTGCTGCTTCGAAGTTTGATCCAATACGGATCATGATTTTATCGCGCTTACTCCCCATCACGAGCCCCCGACTGAAGGCGCTCAAGTTGCTCGCGCAAATGAAAATTTTCGACCGTTTTGTAAAGTCCAGCCCAGTGATTTCGGTTTTTTCCGAGCACATTAGGAGCAGGCCCTATTTCTTTCACGGTTGCATGAGTCTCCCAAAAAATATCTGGAGCCACTTGCCTCCAGACTTTCTTGACATGCTCAAAGCCGCCATCCCATTCGGCCAGCCCACTCTCCGAGTTTTCTTTCACATAGTTTCGAAAAGCCCCAAGAATTGGATAAGCCGCGCCTTTCGTCAGTCTCTCTGGATGATTATCAAATCCGGCATACGGAAAAGAAAACCCATCCGGCTTGGAAGTTCTCTCGATATAGGCCGGCTTGGCGCCCTTGTTGCCAAGCGCCTCAGATCGGAACTTGATAAACTCCCGCCTAATTATATCGTAAAGGGCAAGGATATCAGGAACCAAACCTTCTAATTTATGATACTTCCTCAGCTCTGGCGCATCTCGATATTGAGAGAAATCTTCTCCAAACTTCTTTAGAGGAGTAGACCACTTCTCGTAGGAGGAAATTGGATACTTACCCTTTCGGTTCGGGAAGTCGAAGATGTTCATTAATTCCATGAGAGCGATTATCTCACGAACATCCAAATCTTCATCATCACTTTCTTTGTAAGCGACACTCCCGGACCACGGATACTTAGATATCGCATTCTTGATGCCCTGAAACGCACCATCCAACTCGTAGATGGACTCAGGCCGCACTGCGATCCCTGTATTTTGAGCCCGCGCGATATCTACACGCATAGTATGAGCATCTGGTCCATCCACGCCAGTAATAATCCTGACTTCAACGTGCTGACCTTCAGCGATAGTTCCATCTTCCTGACAAGACCAAATTAGATTGGCGGTATGCCCACCGTTAGCAATTCCATACTCGTCATCAATTAGAACATCGAAGATCCGCTTATCGACAGCCTCAACACTTTCCGCGATGACGGTTACCCCGAGGTTCAGTAGGTCGAAAGTTCCAGGTAGGGCGTTGTTGCCCCGCAAACTTTCTAACACGTCGGTGTAAACAGCGCGCTTCATCCCCGTCGCTTCACGAAGGTTAGCTTTCTGGGGCAAATTTTTTGGAAACTTGGAGGCAGGGACCAAAAAAGTAAATTTTTGGATGTCCGGGAAGTACGGGTGCTTGAAGCTCCGGGCTTCTGCAACCTCGAATCGGTAGGCCTTGGCCGCCATTGAGATGGCTCCCTATTTTCAGCTGACGATGCAGCTGGTGGTCTGCTGGCTCGATGGCGTTCAGCAGAGGGCACGATGGTCCATATTTAGTATACCCCAATCGGCGCCGCTCTACAAGTATGGTGGCGAACGTCTAAAGCTTAAATAATCTCATCCTCATCGAACAGCGCCGGGGCGTCGAGGTGTTCGGCGACGCCGGCCTGGGCGGCTTCGGGGGCCATGGCGCGGGCGGGTTCGGCGATGTGGAAGAGGGCGTCGCCTTCGTTGACGACCGGCAGGTTGGTGCGGCCGATGACGATGCCGGGGGTGGGGGTGCGGACCTCCTCTTCGTTCTCGCCGAAGGGATCCGACACGAGGCCCAGCACCTCGTCCTCGCGGACCCAGTCTCCGGCGGCCTTGAGGGTGCGCAGGAGCCCTCCTGACGGGGCGCGGAGCCAGTGGCTGCGGTCGCAGAGCACCGAGCCCGCGCGGGCGCGCGGCACGCCCCGGCCCGGGATCATGCCGAGATGCAGGAGCACGCGCAGGACGCCCGCGACCCCGGCCCGGGCGGCGGTCTCGTCGAAGCGGAGCCCCTCGCCCGCCTCGTAGAGCAGGACATCGACGCCCGCCGACGCGGCAGCCTCGCGGAGCGAGCCGTCGCGGACCTTGGAGGTCAGTGTGACCGGCGCGGCGAAGGCGGCTCCGAGCTCGCGCAGGCGCTGCGAGCCGGGGGTCAGGCGCAGTTGCGGCAGGTTGGTGCGGCCCACGGCGGCGGAATGCAGGTCGATACCGGTGTCGCAGCGCAGGACGACCTCGGTCAGGAAGAGATGGGCGAGGCGCGCGGCGAGGCTGCCCTCGGAATGGCCGGGGAAGGCGCGGTTCAGGTCGCGCCGGTCGGGCAGGTAGCGCGACTGGTTGAGAAAGCCGAAGGCGTTGACGATGGGCACCACGATCAGCGTGCCCGCGACCGAGCGGATCGGCGTGGCGCGCAGGAGGCGGCGGCAGATTTCGGCGCCGATCACCTCGTCGCCATGGATGCCCGCCGAGACGAAGACGCGAGGGCCCGGGCGGCGTCCGTGGATCACATGCGCCGAGAGCGTCACGGGTGTGTGGTCGGACAGCACCGAGACCGGCAGGTCGATGGTGCCACGGGTGCCGGGCGCGAGGGTCCGCCCGCCGAACTCGAAACTCTCTGTCATGGCGCCACTATCGCCGGGACGGCGCCGGGTGCAAGGCTCAGCCGTCGCGGCGGCGCTGGTAGAGTCCCCAGCCCTCGGCATATGCCGCCAGCGTGAGCGACAGGAGGCCGAGCCCCGCGAAGCCCGCGAAGAGCGGCACGGTGGTGCCGTTGTAGAGGTATCCGAGCGCGGCGCCGATCAGGCCTCCGCCAAGCGTCTGGACGGTGCCCAGAACCGCCGAGGCGGTGCCCGCGACATGGCCGAGCTCCTCCATCGCCAGCGAGTTGAAGTTCGCGGGGATGAAGCCGAAGAAGCAGAATTGCGGGATCAGGAGCGCCAGGAACAGCCAGAACGGCGTCGCGCCGCCCATCCACCACGCGAGTCCCGCATGCAGGAGGCCGATCAGGGCGAAGCCCGTGAGCGCGCCGTGGCTCAGGCGGCGGGTGCCGAAGAGCGAGACGAGGCGCGAATTGGCAAAGCTCGAGGCGGCCATGAAGGTGGCGACGAGCGCGAAGTAGAGGGTGAAGGCCGGGCCGATATCGTAGACCTGGGTGTAGACCTGCTCGGCCTGGCTCACGAAGGAGAAGAGCACGCCGAAGAACGCGCCGGTCGCCAGCGTGTAGCCGAAGGCGCGGCGGTTGGTGAAGATGATGCGGAAGCTTTCGAGCACGTGATGGCCGTCGAGCTCGCGGCGGTTCTCGGGTGCGAGCGTTTCCGGCAGGCGCGTCCAGGTCCAGACGAAGGCGGCGACGCCGAAGAGCGCCATGACGATGGCGACCTCGCGCCAGTTGCCGAAGAGCAGGACGAGCGAGCCGATATTCGGCGCGAAGACCGGCATCGCCATGAAGACCATCATCACGAGCGACATGACGCTGGCCATGCGTTCGCCCTTGAACCGGTCGCGGACCACGGAGAGCGCGATCACACGGGTCGCGGCGGCACCGACGCCCTGGATGAAGCGCAGCGCGAGGAGCGCTCCGAAGCTCGGGGCGAAGATCGCGGCGATGGCGGCAAGGGTGTAGATGCCGAGGCCCGCGAAGAGCACCGGCCGTCGCCCGAAGCGGTCCGAGAGCGGGCCGTAGATCACCTGCGCGCCGCCGAAGCCGATCACGTAGCTGCCGATGACAAGCTGCACCGCGTTCTCGTCGGGGACCGCAAGCGCGGAGCCGATCTCGGACAGGGCGGGGATATACACGTCGATCGCCGCGGCGTTGAGCGCCATGAGAAAGGCGACCATGGCGACGAATTCCCAGTAGGGCTGGGCCTTGGCAACACGGGAGGGCATGGCGGCGTCTGGATCTGCGGTTACGGTCATCAGGAGGGCTCCGGACGCGCCAGGGACGCGTCATCGCGGTCATTCGGTCAGGGAACGGACCGGCATGTCGGGGCCAGCCCATCGTTTCCATTCGCACATAACGCACAGTTTGTCGTGGAACAGGCCTGCAACTGCGACTTTCCGCACATTCGGGCGCATAGGCGCTATGCGGTTTTCACATGGCTGGAGCGTGACGTCCGGGGCTTTCGAGGTCGTCTTGGGGACGCCCGGCGCTCCGCCCCCTGCCCGCCTGAGCGCCGGTGTCTCTCGCCTCAGCTTCGGGCGCGGCGGCGCGGCAGGGGAACGGTCTCGAGAAGTCCCGCCGAGACGACCAGCGTGCCGCCGACGATCTCGAGGAAGCTCAGCGTCTCGCCCGCGAAGAGCGCGGCGCTGGCGGCGCCGACCAGCACCTCGGATTGCAGGAGGATGCCGACCCGCGCGGGCTCGACCCGCCGCACCGCCCAGGTGAGCGCGGTCATCGCCAGCCCCCAGAAGAGCGCGCCGGTCCCGAGCGCCCAGAGCGTCGCGGGCAGAAGCGGCACGGGGTCCGTGGGAAAGGGCGACAGGAGCGGCGCCGCGATCAGCGCGGCGACCAGAGCACCGCTCGCGAAGGTGAGCGCGCCATGGCGCGGGTCGATCTCGGGGGTTTCGCTGATCCCGGTGGTGGCGACCGCCCAGAGAACGCCCGAGGCCAGCGCCATCCACTCGCCCGCCGCCCGCGGCACCGGCCAGCCGCCATCGCCAAGCATCAGCGCAAGACCCGCAATCCCGACGCCCACGGCGGCAAGCCGGTGGGCGCTGGTGCGCCGCCCGAGGACCAGGCGCGCGATCAGCGTGCTCCAGACCGGCGTCAGGAAGAAGAGAAGCACGATCACCGCGACCCGCCCCTGCACCAGCCCGACGGAATAGAGGACGAATGCCAGCCCGCCGAGCGCGAAGCTGGCATGGGCGAGCCCCAGGGGCGCACGGCGCGGCACCCGGAGCGCGACGGGGGCCAGGACCAGAACCGCCGCCGCGACCACGGCGAGCGTGCCCCAGGCCCCGGTCAGGCCAAGGCCCTCGAGCGCGCGGACCGGGATCCAGTAAATGCCCCAGAGGATGCCCGAGACCACGATGATGAGATTGGCGAGGCGCTGCGTGTCCATGACGCCCGAGGTAGCGCCCGCGCCTCCCCGAGGAAAGCGGCGGCCCGGGCTTTCACAGGGAAAGACCGCCGCGAGGGTGTCGCGGCGGTCTCTTTTTCGTCAGCCGTGGCGGCCTTCGCGGATCAGTTCAGCGCCTGATCGGTGATCTCGGTGGTGAAGGCGCCCTCGGGCTCCTTGGTGATCACCGGGTCCGAGCCGCCCGCCAGAAGCGTGTCGACCGTGCGCTGGTAATCGGCCTCGTCGAGCGACCCGTCGGAGCCCAGGGTCAGCTTGGCGATCTCGCCCATCATGCGGACCTGGTGCGCCTCGGTCTGGGCCCCGGTCGCGTCGTTGTCGAGCACGATCCCGGCGGCTTCCTCGGGGTTCTCCTCGGCGTATTTCCAGCCCTTCATCGAGGCGCGCACGAAGCGGACCATCTTGTCGACGAAGGCCGGGTCGCCCAGGTTCTCTTCGAGCACGTAGAGGCCGTCCTCGAGCGTGGCGACGCCCTGATCCTCGTATTTGAAGGTGACGAGCTCGTCCTCGCTGACGCCCGCGTCCAGCACCTGGCCGAACTCGTTATAGGTCATGGTCGAGATGCAATCGGCCTGCCGCTGCAGGAGCGGGTCGACGTTGAAGCCCTGCTTGAGGACGGTGATGCCCTCTTCGCCGCCCTCGGTCGGGATGCCCGCCTGGCTCATCCAGCTCAGGAACGGGTATTCGTTGCCGAAGAACCAGACGCCGATGGTGCGGCCCTTGAAGTCCTCGGGGCCGGTGATGCCGGTGTCCTTCCAGCAGGTCAGCATGAGACCCGAGGTCTTGAAGGGCTGGGCGATATTGACGAGCGGCAGGCCTTTCTCGCGCGCCGAGAGCGCCGAGGGCATCCAGTCGACCATGACGTCGGCGCCGCCACCGGCCAGCACCTGCGGGGGCGCGATGTCGGGGCCGCCGGGCAGGATGGTGACGTCGAGGTCCTCCTCGTCGTAGAAGCCCTTCTCCTCGGCCACGTAATAGCCCGCGAACTGGGACTGGGTGACCCATTTGAGCTGCAGCGTCACCTCGTCGGCGGCCTGGGCGGCCCCGGCTCCGAGCGTGGCGGCAAGGGCCGCGATGATCCTGGTCTTCATGTCGTACTCCCGTTGGTTTTGTCTTTGATTACCGACGCTTTCGCTGCGCCGGATGCCAGAAAGTGAGCCGCGCCTCGAGGGCCGCGATGATCCCGTAGAAGGCCGAGCCCGCAAGCGCGGCCATGACGATCTCGGCCCAGACCATGTCGAGCGCCAGCTGCCCGACGCTGGTCGAGATCCGGAACCCCATGCCGAGGGTCGGGGAGCCGAAGAACTCGGCCACGATGGCGCCGATGAGCGCCAGCGTCGTCGCGATCTTGAGGCCGTTGAAGAGGAAGGGCAGCGCGGCCGGCAGGCGCAGCTTGAAGAGCGTCTGCCAGTAGCTCGCGCCATAGGTGCGCATCAGGTCGCGCTGCATCGCGCTGGTGTCGGCGAGGCCCGCAACGGTGTTCACCAGAACCGGGAAGAAGACCATGACCACGACCACCGCGGCCTTGGACTGCCAGTCGAACCCGTACCACATCACCAGGATCGGCGCGGTGCCGACGATGGGAAGCGCCGCCATGAAATTGCCGACGGGCAGGAGCCCGCGCTTCAGGAACGCGTAGCGATCGGCGAGAAGCGCCACCGCGAAGGCCGCGACGCAACCGATGACGTAGCCCGAGAGCGCGCCCTTCACGAAGGTCTGCACGAGATCCGACCAGAGCACCGGCAGCGAGGTCGCGAAGCGCGCCGCGATCTCCGAGGGCGCGGGCAGGATCACCGAGGGCACCTCGAGCCCGCGCACGACCAGCTCCCAGACGGCGAGGATGGTCAGGCCGAAGATCGCCGGCACCAGCGCCTTGACCGGGGCGCGCGACGCCGACGGCCCCGAGGCCAGCGACACGTTCAGCCAGAAGGCTCCGGCCCAGAGGAGAAGCGCGAAGATCACCAGAAGCACGGGATCGTCCCTTCTTCTTTCTCCAAATACGCACCTCTGCGGTCCGCCACGACGCGCGGGCTCTGGCGGGCGCGCGCGCTCATGACCGAAGCCCCATGCGCGCCAGTGTCACCCGCTCGATCAGCCCGATCAGGCCGACCAGCAGCGCCGCGAGGATCGCCGCGCCGAAGAGCGCCGCCCAGATCTGGATGGTCTGGCCATAATAGCTCCCTGCCAGGAGCCGCGCGCCGAGCCCCGAGACCGCGCCGGTGGGCAGCTCGCCCACGATGGCGCCGATGAGCGAGGCGGCGACGCCGATCTTCAGCGAGGCGAAGAGATAGGGCATCGAGGCCGGGAGGCGCAGCTTCCAGAAGGTCTGCGACCGGCTCGCGCCGTAGGTCCGCAGGAGATCGAGCTGCATCGCGTCGGGCGCGCGCAGGCCCTTCACCATGCCGACCACGACCGGGAAGAACGAGAGATAGGCCGAGATGATCGCCTTCGGGACCAGCCCCTGCAGGCCCAGCGAGTAGAGCACCACGATGATCATCGGCGCGATGGCGATGATCGGCACGGTCTGGCTGACGATCGCCCAGGGCATGACGCTCATATCCATGACCCGGCTGTGCACGATGCCCACGGCCAGGAGGATGCCGAGCCCGGTGCCGATGGCGAAGCCCGCGAGCGTCGCCGAGAGCGTGACCCAGGCGTGCCAGACAAGGCTGCGCTTCGAGGTGATCTTCTTCTCGACCGTCGTGTCCCAGAGCTCGATGGCGACCTGGTGCGGCGCGGGCAGGCGCGGACGCTCCTGCATATAGGCGCTGGCAAGTGCCGCGCCGGGGTTCTGGAGGCTCAGCGCCAGGCCGCCCATGGCGCGCCGTGCGGCCGGTTCTTCGGGCGAGACCGCCTGCCCGGCCCGCTCGGCCAGAAGCAACGATTGCGCCGCGTTCATCGGGATGCAGGCGAGATACCAGAGCACCACCAGCGCCGCGACCACCGCCAGGACCGGCCCGATATGGTGGCCCATGCCGCGCGCCCAGAGCGCCACGCGGCCCGAGCGGCCGACGCCCGCCTGCGGCGCGGAGAGAGGCGCGGTGGTGTCGCTCATGCGGCCTCCATCCCCTCGCGCAGACCTTCGCGGACGCGGTGCGCGATCTCGATGAACTCGCGGCTGTCGCGGATGTCGAGCGGGCGCTCGCGCGGCAGCGGGCTGTCGATCACATCCGAGATCCGCCCCGGACGCGGGCTCATCACCACGATCTTGGTCGAGAGATAGACCGCCTCGGGGATCGAATGCGTCACGAAGAGCATGGTCTTCTCGGTCCGCGCCCAAAGCCGCAGAAGCTCTTCGTTCAGGCGGTCGCGGACGATCTCGTCCAGCGCGCCGAAGGGCTCGTCCATCAACAGGATGTCGGCGTCGAAACTGAGCGCCCGCGCGATCGAGGCGCGCTGCTGCATGCCGCCCGAGAGCTGCCAGGGGTATTTTTTCTCGAACCCGTCGAGATCGACGAGCTTCAGCGTCTCCTTCACGCGACGGGCCTTTTCCTCCTTGGAAAAGCCCATGATCTCGAGCGGCAGCCGGATATTGCCGCCGATGGTGCGCCAGGGATAAAGCCCCGCCGCCTGGAAGACATAGCCATAGGCACGCGCGCGCCGCGCCTCGTCGGGGCTCATGCCATTAACGGTGAGCGTGCCCGAGCTCGGCGTCTCGAGCCCCGCGACGCAGCGCAGGAAGGTGGTCTTGCCGCAGCCCGAGGGTCCGATGAAGGACACGAACTCGCCCTTGTCGATCTCGAGATCCACGCCCTTGAGCGCGTGGACCGGGCCGTCATTGGTCTCGAAGGTGAGATTGAGGTCTCTTGCCTGAATAACGGTCATGGAAACTCCAACTGGTCGCGGGTCATGAAGAGCGCCATCACGATCGAGAGGCCCGAGATAGTGGCCATCAGCGGAAAGGAGAGGTCGGTTTCAAGAGCGCGGTGGAATACAGTCCAGCCTATTCCGGTTGTCGCAAGCGAGAACGCCACGCCGCCGACGATCAGCCAGAAAAAGCCGCTCTTCATCCGAAAACCGAAAACGTTCGCGGCGATCGAAGTCAGCGCGATCCAGATCACCACCAAGGTAAAAGGCAGGAGAAGCGTAAACTGCGTAGTCCAGAAGGCATTCGCAAGCCCCTGAAAAAGGGTCCCTGAAAAGGCGCTTTCAGGGTCCGCGGAATGCAAAGAGGCGATCAACTCAGCCACCCCAAGCAACAACCCGACACGAACGACTATGCCGCAGCCAAATCGGTATGGATGGCGGTTTGCCAGTTTCATGGTCGCACGGTTTCGCACGGCGGACAGCTTGGCGCTTGTGTTGAGAGTCTTCATCAGCCGCACGGGTCCAGGATCTCCTGGGCGCCGTCCTCGGCGGTGAGCACGATCCCGAGACCGTCCGCCGAGGGCCCGATGCCGAAGACGCGCTTGCGGGTCTCGGCGGGTCCGGGACAGGTCGCCATCAGCGTGCCGGTCTGGACGGCGGTGATCATGCAGGTCTCGCCCCGGAGGCTCAGATGCCCCGGAAGGATCGCCACCTGCCGCTCGACCGCGCTCTCGTCGCCCGCGAGCCGCGCGCAGCCCTCGGGCGTGCCGTAGGCGCCCGAGCCCTGCGCGACGGCGGGCTCGGCCAGCATCGCGAGCGCGGCGAGCCAGCGCATCAGATGCCCGCCGGGATGTTCATGGGATCGCGCTGGATCATCTTGGGCGCGGTCAGCGCCTTCCATTTCGACAGCGCGGCATGGGCCGAGGGGAAGGCCGGGCGCGGCACGAACTTGCCGCGGCCGGGCTGGGGCTGGCTGTTCTGGCCCCAGGCCCAGATCACCTCGCCGCGGCTCAGCGTGTAGCGCGGCTGGGCGGTGACCTCGAAGCCCTCGAAAACGTTGTAATCGAGGATGGAATGGTGGTTCGAGGCCGAGATGGTCTTGGTGATCGACGGGTCCCAGACGACGATATCGGCATCCGCGCCTTCGACCAGCGCGCCTTTCTTCGGATAGATGTTGAGGATCTTGGCGACGTTCGACGACGTGACCGCGACGAACTCGTTCATCGTCAGGCGCCCGGTCTCGACCCCGGCGGTCCAGAGCACGCCGAGCCGCTCCTCCAGCCCGTTCGAGCCGTTGGGGATCTTGGTGAAATCGCCTATGCCCATGCGCTTCTGCTCGGTCGAGAACGCGGCATGGTCGGTGGCGACAACCTGGAGCGAGCCCGACTGGAGACCGGCCCAGAGGCTGTCCTGATGCTCCTTGTTGCGGAAGGGCGGCGACATCACCCGGCGCGCGGCATGGTCCCAGTCGGTGTTGAAATACTCGGTCTCGTCGAGAGTCAGGAACTGCGCCAGCGGCTCGCCATAGACCCGCATGCCCTTCTGGCGGGCGCGGCGGATGGCCTCATGCGCCTGCTCGCAGGAGACATGCACGATATAGAGCGGCACACCGGCGGCATCTGCGATCATGATGGCGCGATTGGCGGCCTCGCCCTCGACCTCGGGCGGGCGCGAATAGGCGTGGCCCTCGGGGCCGGTGATGCCCTTCTCCAGCATCTCCTGCTGCAGATCCGCGACGATATCGCCGTTCTCGGCATGCACCATCGGCAGCGCGCCCAGCTCCTTGCACCGCTTGAACGAGGCGTACATCTCGTCGTCCTCGATCATCAGCGCGCCCTTGTAGGCCATGAAATGCTTGAACGAGTTGACGCCCATGTCGACGGCGTCCTTCATCTCGTTGAAGATCGTCTCGTTCCAGCCGGTCACCGCCATGTGGTAGCCGATATCCGAGCAGATCTGCGGCGCCGACTTGCGGTGCCACTCGTTGATCGCGTTCTTGATCGACCCGTCCGCGCCCGGCAGGCAGAAATCCACGAGCATGGTGGTGCCGCCGACCGCCGCCGCCCAGGTGCCGGTCTCGAAGGTCTCGGCGGCGGTGGTGCCCATGAAGGGCATCTCGAGATGGGTGTGCGGGTCGATGCCGCCGGGGATGACATAGGCGCCCTCGGCGTCGATATAGGTCTCGCCCTTCAGATCCTCGCCGATCCGGGCGATGGTCTCGCCCTCGATCAGGATGTCCGCCTTCCAGGTGCGGTCGGCGGTGACGATGGTGCCGTTCTTGATGACCTTGCTCATGGCGCGTCTCCCTGTGACTGTCTCGCCTTTTCAGGCTTCTTCTTTTTCCAAATACGCAACGCCGTCCCGACCGCCCGCGCCGCCCGTCAGGGCTGGGGCAGGACGGGCACGCAGACCGGCGCGCCATTGACGTCGCGCACCAGCTCGGGCGTGCCGCCATCCGCCGGGATGACCGTCTGGCAGCCGTTCTCGTCGATCACCAGCGTGGCGCCCGCGGCGTCGTTCACCACGGTCTTGCCCTCCACCTGCCGGACCGGCGGCGGCGGCCCGCCGATCCGTCCGCAGGACGTTGTGACAAGAGCAATCGCCAGAAGGCACAGACCCAGTTTCATACACAGACTCTCCCGTTCCGGGCGCCGCAGCCGCGCCCCGGGGCGAGACTGCGCCAGCGGCGGGTCGCAGGCAATGGGCAGCCGCATGGGTCAGGAGACGATCTCCGCCGTCTCGACCACCGCGTGAAAGAGCACATCCGCTCCGGCCCGCGCCCAGTCCTTGGTGATCTCCTCGGCCTCGTTGTGGCTGAGACCGTCGACGCAGGGGCACATGACCATCGCGGTCGGCGCGACCTGGTTGATCCAGCAGGCGTCGTGACCCGCGCCCGAGACGATGTCTCGGTGGCTGTAGCCCAGCCGCTCGGCGGCCTGACGGATCGCCGAGACGCAGCCCTCGTCGAAGGTGACGGGGTCGAAATGGCCGACCGGCTCGATCTCGATCCCGAGACCCAGCGCCTCGGCGATCTTCGGAGCCTCGGCTTCGAGCCGCGCGCGCATGCCGTCGAGCTTCTCCTGGTCGGGCGAGCGGAAATCGATGGTGAAGACCGCCTTGCCGGGGATCACGTTGCGCGAGTTCGGATAGACATTCGCGTGCCCGATGGCGCCGACCGCGTCGGGCTGGCTATCCATGGCGATCTGGTGCACGAGCTCGGTGATCCGCGCCATTCCGAGCCCGGCATTGACCCGCATGTTCATCGGGGTCGAGCCGGTATGCGCGTCCTTGCCGGTCAGCGTGACCTGAAGCCACCAGAGCCCCTGGCCGTGGGTGACGACGCCGATATCGACGCCCTCGGCCTCGAGGATCGGGCCCTGTTCGATATGGAGCTCGAAAAACGCGTGCATCTTGCGCGCGCCGACCTCTTCCTCGCCCTTCCAGCCGATCCGTTCGAGCTCGTCGCCGAAGCGCTTGCCCTCGGCATCCTCGCGCGCATAGGCCCAGTCCTGATCGTGGATGCCCGCGAAGACGCCCGAGGCCAGCATCGCCGGGGCGAAGCGGGTGCCCTCTTCGTTGGTCCAGTTGGTGACGACGATCGGGTGCTTGGTCTTGATGTTGAGATCGTTGAGCGAGCGCAGGATCTCGAGCCCGCCGAGCACGCCGAGGATGCCGTCGTATTTCCCGCCGGTCGGCTGGGTGTCGAGATGCGAGCCGACATAGACCGGCAGCGCGTCGGGATCGGTGCCGTCGCGCTGGGCGAACATGTTGCCCATCTGGTCGAGCCCCATCGAGCAGCCCGCGGCTTCGCACCATTTCTGGAACAGCGCCCGGCCCTCCGCGTCCTCGTCGGTCACGGTCTGGCGGTTGTTGCCGCCGGCGATGCCGGGGCCGATCTGCGCCATCTCCATGAGGCTGTCCCAGAGACGGTCGCCATCGATCCGGAGGTTTTCACCCGGTGCCGCCATGTCGTGCTCCCTGTTCGTTTCGCGCTTGCCGTGTGCGCGCCGGTTTTTTACCATTTGGTCAAGGACACGATTGCAACGCCGCCCGGGGCTGTCAAGCGAGGAAGCCGGGCGGAAGGACCACAGGCAGAACCACCTGCCCGAAATTTCCGCAGGAGAGACCCCGACGATGGATGCCCGCCCCGACCCCGAGAAGAAACCGAGCCGCATTCAGCAGCGCAACCGGCGGCGAATCCTCGAAGCGGCGCTCGACGTGTTCTCGGCCGAGGGGTTTCGCGGGGCGACGCTCGACGCGATCGCCGAGGCCGCGGGCATGTCGAAGCCGAACGTGCTCTATTACTTCGACAGCAAGGAGACGATCCATGTCACCCTCCTGAACGGGCTGATGGAGACATGGGTCGAGCCTCTGCGGGCGCTCCGCGACGACGCCGATCCGGTCGAGGCGCTGATGGCCTATGTGATGACCAAGCTCGAGATGAGCCGCACGATGCCGCGCGAAAGCCGGCTCTTCGCCAACGAGATATTGCAGGGCGCACCGCGGATGGGACCGCATCTACAGCGCGGGCTGAAGCCCTTGTTCGACCGGAAATGCGCGCTGATCTCGGGCTGGGTGCAGGCGGGACGGCTGGCCGAGATCGACCCGGCGCATCTTCTGATGACCATATGGGCCGTGACGCAGCATTACGCGGATTTCGAAGCGCAGGTCGCGGTGCTTCAGCCGGACCGCCGCGACGGCTGGGCGCGCGCCGAGCGCCATGTCGACGCGATGTTCCGGCATCTTCTCACGCCTTAACCTCACTTTTACGCGCCTCTGTCTCTAGTTGGCCCATGAGACTGGATCGAAAAGCGATCCTTTCGCCCTGCCAGACCCAATGGCTCGACCAGGTCTTCAGCGCGCGGGCAGTGGCGAAAGGCGGGGTCGTGCGGCGCGCCGTGCGCGACACCGAACGCATGGTCGGGCGAGCGATACTGGCGTCGGAAGTGCGCCGTTGCGGGTTCCACATGGTGGAATGCGGCGGCCAGTTCATCGTGATCTGCAACGACGGCGAGGTGCAGATCGTGGTTTAAATAGAAAATCTTAGTTAAGATTTTCTATCCTCCAGATTTTTAATTAAAAATCTGGAGGAACTTCGAAATGTCGATGGCGCTTTCCGAAGGCTCAGGCGGATCACTCCGCCGCCTTGACCGCCATCGGATTGTTCGGATGGGTCGTCCAGTTCGCGTATTCGCCCGACACCACCCGACCGGTCCGCGGATCGGTCTCTCCGGCCTCGAGCTTGACCATCGAGATGCAGTTCTCGACCGGGCAGACATCGACACACAGGTTGCACGCCACGCATTCCTCGTCGATCACCTCGAAGACCCGATCCGGCGACATCGAGATGGCCTGGTGCGAGGTGTCCTCGCAGGCCGCGTAGCAGCGGCCACACTGGATGCAGGCGTCCTGGTCGATCCGCGCCTTGGTCACATAGTCGAGGTTCAGATACTGCCAGTCGGTCACGTTGGGCACAGCGCGGCCGACGATCTCGGAGACCGAGCGATAGCCTTTCTCGTCCATCCAGGCCGAAAGACCCCGGGCCATTTCCTCAACGATGCGGAAGCCGTAGGTCATGGCGGCGGTGCAGACCTGCACGTTATGGGCGCCGAGCGACAGGAACTCCGCCGCGTCGCGCCAGGTGGTCACTCCGCCGATGCCGGAGATCGGCAGGCCGCGCGTCGCCTCGGCACGGGCGATCTCGGACACCATCGAGAGCGCGATGGGTTTCACCGCCGGGCCGCAATAGCCGCCGTGGCTGCCCTTGCCGTCGATTGTCGGCTGGGGCGCCATGAGGTCGAGATCGACCGAGGTGATGGAGTTGATCGTGTTGATCAGCGACACCGCATCGGCGCCGCCGTTTCGCGCGGCCTCGGCGGGCTTGCGGATGTCGGTGATGTTGGGCGTCAGCTTCACGATCACCGGGCGGTCGTAATATTGTTTGCACCAGCGGGTGACCATCGCGATATACTCGGGAACCTGGCCCACCGCCGATCCCATGCCGCGTTCGCTCATCCCGTGCGGGCAGCCGAAATTGAGCTCGATCCCGTCGGCATTGGTCTCGGCCACGCGCGGCAGGATTGCCTTCCAGGCCTCTTCCTCGCAGGGCACCATGATCGAGGCGATGAGCGCGCGGTCGGGATAGTCGGCCTTCACCCGCGCCATTTCCTCGAGATTCGTCTCGAGCGGACGGTCGGTGATCAGTTCGATATTGTTGAGACCCAGGAGCCTGCGGTCCGCGCCGTAGATCGCGCCGTAGCGCGGACCGTTGACGTTGACGACCGGCGGTCCTTCGGAGCCCAGCGTCTTCCAGACCACGCCGCCCCAGCCTGCCTCGAAGGCGCGGCGGACGTTGTACTCCTTGTCGGTCGGCGGCGCGGAGGCGAGCCAGAAGGGGTTGGGGCTCTTGATGCCCACGAAATCGGAACTCAGGTCGGCCATGGCGCTCTCCCTCTGCGGTCTCAGCTCTGGTGTTCGGTGCAATGATAGGCGGAGCGTCCGCCCACCGTGGTCTTGGTGATCGTGCCGCCGCAGCGCGGACAGTCCACGCCCTCCTCGCGGGCGCGCAGCAGCCAGTCATCGGGCAGCTTCGAATAATCGGCATTCAGATCGAGCAGCGTGCCGAGCACGTGCCGCATCTCGTCATAGAGGCTGTCGAGCTGGCCCTCGTCCAGACCCGAGGCCGTCCTGTCCGGCGCGATCCCGGCGCGGAAGAGCGTCTCGTCGGACCAGAGATTGCCGAGCCCGGCGAGTTTCTTCTGGGCCATGAGGGCGGATTTCACCGCGCCCCGGGTCGCCCCGATGACCGCGCGAAAGCGCGCGCGGTCGATCTCCATCGCGTCGGGACCGAGGCCGGTCTCGGCGACGAAGCTCTCGGGCGCGTCGATGGGCCGGACCCAGCCGAGCTTGCGCGGGCAGCGATAGGCCAGACGGGTGTCGCCCTCGAACTCGAACGTGATCCGGGCGAAATCCGGGGCGGCGTCGCCGGACGTATAGGGCCGGAGCGAACCGGTCATGCCGAGATGCACGGCGATCCAGGGGCCGGTTTTCGAGCCCGCGAAGATGTATTTGCCGTGGCGCGCGGTCTCGGTGAACTGCCGCCCGACCAGCGCCTCGCGCTCGGAAGCGGAGGGCAGCTCGACATGGGTCGTGTCATTGCCGAGCCGCACCGCCTCAATCGTGCGGTTGAGGCAGTGCTCCGTGACACGGCGCCGGTTGGCCTCGGCTTCGGGCAACTCGGGCATCAGCCCGCCATGAGCGTGGCGTGGATGTCCTCGGCGGCGTCGCGGCCCTCGGCCACGGCGACGACGGTGAGATCCTCGCCCGGGGTGCAATCGCCCCCGGCCCAGACGCCCGGGCGCGAGGTGCGGCCTGCGCCGGTCACCTTGATCTTGCGCCCGTCGAGATCGAGATCGGCCTCGACCATAAGGCTCTGGCCGATGGCGCGGAAGACCTGGTCCGCCGGGAGCCGCAGACGCTCGCCGGTGCCCTTGAGGCCCGAGCCGTCATCGGCGGTGTATTCGAGCTCGATCTCGCGCGCGGCGCCGTTGCCATGCACGGCGACCGGCATCGTGTCGCAGAGGATGCGCACGCCCTTGGAGGTCGCGAGTTGCTGCTCGAACTCCGAGGCGCCCATCCGGTCCTGCGAGCGGCGATAGGTGATGGTCACGGTCTCGGCGCCCAGGAGCTTCGACTGAACGGCGGCGTCGATGGCGGTCATGCCGCCGCCGATGACCACGACGTTGCGCCCCACGGGCAGCTTGGTCAGGTCGGTGGACTGGCGCAGCGCGGCGATGAAGGCGACGGCGTCCATGACGCCCTCGCGCTCGCTGCCCTCGGCGTCGAGCGCGTTCACGCCCGCAAGGCCGACCCCCAGGAAGACCGCGTCGAACTCGGCATCGAGCGCGTCGAGGCTCAGCTCTTTCCCGAGCGCGTGACCGGGCTTGAGGGTGATCCCGCCGATCTGCAGGAGCCAGTCGACCTCTTTCTGCGCGAAATCGTCGGTGGATTTGTAGGCGGCGATGCCGAACTCGTTCAGACCGCCCGGCTTGTCCTTGGCATCGAAAAGCGTGACCGCGTGGCCCTTCATCGCCAGCCGGTGCGCGCAGGAAAGACCCGCGGGGCCCGCGCCGACCACGGCGACGCGCTTGCCGGTGTCCGGGGCGCGGTCGAACGGGTGATCCTGGCGCGCCATGAGCGCGTCGGTGGCATGGCGCTGGAGCCGCCCGATCTCGACCGGCTGGCCTTCGGCGGCCTCGCGCACGCAGGCGCCCTCGCAGAGATCCTCGGTCGGGCAGACCCGGGCGCACATGCCGCCGAGCGGGTTCTGCTCGACGATGGTGAGGCCCGCCGCCTCGGGCTGGCCGGTGGCGATCTGGCGGATGAAGAGCGGGATGTCGATGGCCGTCGGACAGGCGGTGACGCAGGGCGCGTCGTGGCAGAAATAGCAGCGGTCCGCGGCGACGGCGGCCTGATGCGGATCAAGCGGCGCGTGGAGATCGGCGAAGTTTGCCGCGATCTCGCCCGCGCTCAGACGGCCTGCTGCGATCCCCGGTGTCCGTGTGTCGGCCATGATGCCTCCCTGACTCTTTTCACTGTTCGTGGAGCGAGCTTGGCACGGAAAATTTTTTTATCAAACGGTAAAATTATTTGAGGGGCGAAAAATCGGTGCGATCCGCCGCTCAGTGCCGCAGATTTCCGCATCGCTCATCTTGCGGCCATGCGCGGCCTTCTCCACAACTTAATGTGGCATTCGCTAAATTAGCGCTTTACAGACCGGCACCGCCCCATGCACCATATCTTGTAAGGGGTCAGGGACATCGCCTCGGCCCCTTGAGCAGGCACCTAGCGCTTGGGGGCGCTGCCGCCCCCTCCGCTACAACAAAAGAGGTGGCGCCATGGCCCTTGCCGAGCAGTTTTTCGAAGAAGAGCTTCATCCCATCGACATCGTCGAACACCTGGCCGAACATCACGACTGGGATTTCGACCGGATCGGCGACGACCAGATCGCGATGGCGGTCGAGGGACAGTGGCGCACCTACTCGATCACCCTGGCCTGGTCGCATTACGACGAGACGCTGCGGCTGATCTGCACCTTCGAGATGGAGCCGCCGGACGACAAGCTCGCCGCGCTCTATGACGGGCTGAACCGGGTCAACGACCAGTGCTGGGCGGGCGCCTTCACCTATTGGGGCGAGCAGAAGCTGATGGTCTACCGCTACGGCCTCGTGCTGGCGGGCAACCAGGTCGCGAGCCCCGAGCAGATCGACACGATGATCACCGCCGCGGTGCTGTCGGCCGAGCGCTACTACCCGGCCTTCCAGCTGATGGCCTGGTCCGACAAGAGCCCCAAGGAGGCGCTGCAGATCGCCATCGCCGAGGCTTACGGCACCGCCTGACAGGCAGAGGTTTCCGAAGACAGGCGCCCGCCGGTTCTGCCGGCGGGCGTTTTCATGTCCGGGCGCCTCAGGATTGCCGAAGCGGTTGCAAGGCGTTAGCCCTGTTGGCGGTCAGGTTGGAGAGAACTTATGCAGGATACGGAGATCGCGCGCCGCGGCATGGCGCTTCTTGGGTGCGGCAAGATGGGATCGGCGATGCTGGAGGGCTGGCTGGCCCGCGGGTTGCCGAAGAGCTCGGTCTGGGTGACGGACCCCAAGCCCTCGGACTGGCTGAGCGCGCAGGGCGTGCATCTGAACGACGCGCTGCCCGAGGACCCGGCCATCGTGCTGGTCGCGGTGAAGCCGCAGATGATGCGCGACGCGCTGCCGGAACTGGCGACGCTCGGGGATGGCGACACGCTCTTTCTGTCGGTGGCGGCGGGCGTGCCGCTGGCGACCTACGAGAGCCTTCTGGGCGACAAGACCCCGATCGTCCGGGCGATGCCCAACACCCCCGCCGCGATCGGGCGCGGGATCACCGCGATCATCGGCAATGCGCAGGCGACGGAAAAGCATCTCGACCAGGCCGAGCTGCTTCTCTCGGCGGTGGGCGAGGTGGTGCGGCTCGAGGACGAGGCGCAGATGGATGCGGTGACGGGCGTGTCGGGCTCGGGTCCGGCCTATGTCTTCCACATGATCGAATGCCTCGCGGCGGCGGGCGAAGCCGAGGGGCTGACGCCGGACCTCGCGCTGCAATTGGCCCGCGCGACCGTCGCGGGCGCGGGCGCGCTGGCGCAGGAGACCGGCGAGACGCCGGGGCAGTTGCGCAAGAACGTGACCTCGCCCAACGGCACGACGCAGGCCGGGCTCGAGGTGCTGATGCAGGAGGAAGGCGGCCTGCCGCCCTTGATGCGCGCCACGGTCGCTGCGGCGGCAGAGCGGTCGCGGGAGCTGTCGCGTGACTGAGATCGCGTTCGACGATTTCATGAAGGTCGATATCCGCGCGGGCACGGTGATCCGCGCGGAGCCCTTCCCCGAGGCGCGCAAGCCCGCGATCAAGCTCTGGATCGATTTCGGCCCGGAGATCGGCGAGAAGAAGAGCTCGGCCCAGATCACGGTGCATTACACGCCCGAGGCGCTGGTCGGACGGCAGGTCATGGCCGTGGTGAACTTTCCTCCGCGCCAGATCGGTCCGGTGATGTCCGAGGTGCTGGTCCTCGGCGCGTCGGACGAGGCGGGTGCGATCGTGCTCCTGTCGCCCGATCACCCGGTCCCGAACGGCGCGCGGATGCATTGACGTAAAGGCCGCGCTTGTCTCGGGCGCCCCGGCGGCACAGTTTAACGGGCGAGGAGACCTGCCCCATGTTCACACCTGCGATCACCGGCACCGGCGTCTTTACGCCCGAGCATGTCATCACCAATGAAGAGCTGGTCGAGGCGTTCAACGCCCATGCCGATCTCTTCAACGCCGAGAACGCCGAGGCCATCGCGGCCGGCGAGATCGAGGCGAAGGGGCATTCGAGCACCGAGTTCATCTTCAACGCCTCGGGCATCGAGCAGCGCTATGTCTACGAGAAGGACGGCATTCTCGAACCCGACCGGATGTATCCGCGGCTTGCCCCGCGCGACGCCGAAGCGCCCTCGATCATGGCCGAGATCGCGCTCGATGCCTGCGGGAAGGCCTTGGCGCAGGCCGGGCGCGAGGCGTCGGAGGTCGATCTGGTGATCTGCGCGGCCTCGAACCATGAGCGCCCCTACCCCGCCATCGCGGTCGAGATTCAGCGCCATCTCGGCGCCGGCGGGTTCGCCTTCGACATGAACGTGGCCTGTTCCTCGGCGACCTTCGGCATCCAGGCGGCGGCGGACATGATCCGCTCGGGCTCGGTCCGGCGGGCGCTGGTGGTGTCGCCCGAGGTCACCTCGGGGCATCTCGAATGGCGCGACCGGGACTGTCACTTCATCTTCGGCGACGTCTGCACGGCGGTGCTGATGGAGCGCGCCGAGGACGCCAAGGGCGCGCGGTTCGACGTGGTCTCGACCCGCTGCGCGACCGAGTATTCCAACAATATCCGCAACGAGAACGGCTTTCTGCGGCGAACCCGCGACGCGATGGAAGACCGGCGCGACATGCAGTTCATGCAGAACGGGCGGAAGGTCTTCAAGGAGGTGCTGCCGCTCGTCTCGGCGCATATCCTCGGCCATCTCGAGGATGCGGGCTGGGAGGCGGAGGGCCTCAAACGGCTCTGGCTGCACCAGGCCAACAAGACGATGAACGATTTCATCGGCAGGAAGGTCATGGGGCGGGTGCCGGAGTCCGACGAGCAGCCGAACATCCTGCAGGATTACGCGAACACCTCCTCGGCGGGGTCGATCATCGCGTTCTCGAAGCATTCGGGCGATCTGGAACCGGGCGACCGGGGGGTGATCTGCTCGTTCGGGGCGGGGTATTCGGTGGGCTCGGTGCTGGTGGAGCGCGTCTGAGCCGGATTTCGGTGAAATCCGCATGACATCCGAAGCGGATGTCAGCCCGTGGCTGCGGTCTCGCCCATTGCCGCGCGCCAGTGCCTGCGGCAGAGGCTGACATAGGTCTCGTTGCCGCCGATCTGGACCTGCGCCCCGTCGCGGATCACTTGGCCTTCGCTGTCCTGCCGCACCACCATCGTCGCCTTGCGCCCGCAATGGCAGATCGTGCGGACCTCGCGCAAATCGTCGGCCAGCGCCAGAAGCGCGGCGGAGCCCGGAAAGAGCTGGCCGCGGAAATCGACGCGCAGCCCGTAGCACATCACCGGCACAGAGAGATCGTCAGCGACGCGGGCAAGCTGCCAGACCTGGATGTCGGAGAGGAACTGCGCCTCGTCGAGGAAAACGCAGGCCAGGGGGCCCTCAGTGATGCGCGTCTCGATCCGGGCGAAGAGATCGGTGTCGGCAGAGAAGGTCTCGGCGTCGCGTCCGAGACCGATGCGCGAGCCGATGCGTCCCGCCCCGGCGCGGCTGTCGACCGCGGCGGTCATGCGCATCACCGCCATGCCGCGCTCTTCGTAATTATGCGCGGCCTGCAACAGGAGCGTCGATTTCCCCGCGTTCATCGTCGAGTACATGAAGTAGAGCTTGGCCATGGGCGTTCCTTGCCCGAGCCGCGCGGACCGGGCAAGTCGGGTGCGATCACGGAACGTCTGGTCTTTCCCATCCGAACGGATAGGATCGCGCGCGGGACAGGCGCCGCTCATGCACGGCGCAGGGGACAGGAGACGGTGTGGCGGACGTTGGCGGGATACGGCCATCGGCAGGAGGGGGCATGACATGCCCCTGATCGGATCGGGTCAGCCGCCCCGCGAGATGGTCGATGCCGAGCATTACGTGCCGGAGCTTCTGCAGGGGTTTCTCCTGGCGCTCGAAGGCACGCGGCGGTCTTCGGATGTCTGGGATCTTCTGGTGCGGCTCGGGCGGCAGGTGGGCCTGCCCTTCGTCGATTTCGTGGTGACCGCGTCGCTTCAGGACTGGAAGAAGACGCTCTTCATCCGCACCTCCTACGAGGCGGATTGGCTGCAGGCGCTGCATTCCGATCCCGAACTGGGGCGCTGGACCTATTTCCGCGATCACGCGATGCGCTACCTGACGCCGGTTCTGGTCGGGCTCGAGTTCGTCGACGAGTACCGGCAGGTGCCGCCCGAGCGGGTAGAGCATCTGCGCGAGGCGGCGCGGCGCGGTCTGCGCGCGGGGTTCTCGGTGCCGCTCCGCCAGCATGCGCCGCCGCAGGCTGGGCTCATCACCTTTTCCGGCGATATCTCGGCGCGGCAGATGCGGGTGATCGCGCGCTCGCACGGATGGGTGCTGCACACCGCCGCGCTGACCGGGCACCAGCGCTACATGCAGCATTTCACCTCGGAATTTCCCGAGCGGAATCACCTCACCGCCAAGCAGATCGAGCTTCTGACCATGATCGGACGCGGGTTGAAGGATCGCGAGATCGCCGAGGCGCTGGGGGTGTCGGTCTCGGCGGTGCGTCAGCGGCTGGGTACCTTGCACACCAATACCGGTGTCCCGAGCCGGACCGAACTGGCCGCGCTGGCGATGACGGTCGGTCTTCTGCCGATGCCGACCGAGCCGGGGCATGATTCGGCCGACACCCGCGTGCTGATCGAGAGCGACGGCGGCCCCTTCGCGGAGCACTGAGACGGAAAACCTGCCCAGCGCGGACATGAAAAAGGGCGCCCACGAGGGGCGCCCGTTTTGGTGATGGAAAAGAATGTGTTCTAAAGGTCTTGGCCCCCGAAGGAGCGCAACAGGGAATGTCTCGGACGCGCCGCTAGGATGCGATTGCGACGTGGCTTCGACAGAGTTTGAAGAACCGCGACTGGCCCACGGTGCCTCGGGAAACAAGATTATTTTAACCCATTTCTACAATGCGGTGAGCGTGTTCTTGCAAGAATCGAACTCCGAATCGCGCGAAGTTGCGCCCAATTCTTGAGCAAACTGTCACTTCTTACAGGTGCACCTATCCTTAGGGATAGTTTATCAGCGGAATTGCCGAATCGAGACGCAACGTCACTCGGCCGGCACTCAGCCGGTGCGCACGCCCCAGAGGTCGTATTCCCCGGCCTCGTCGACCGTGACCTCGACCAGATCGCCGGGTGCGAGGTCCTCGAACCCGCTGTCGATAAAGAGATTGCCGTCGATCTCGGGCGCGTCGGACAGGGTGCGGCAGGTGGCGCCGTCCTCCTCGACGCTGTCGACCAGAACGGTCATGCGGCGACCGACCTTGGCGGCGAGCCTGGCCTCGGAGATCGCCTGCGCCTTCTCCATGAAACGCTCCCAGCGCTCCTGTTTCACCTCGGGCGCGACGTGATCCGGCAGCGCGTTCGAGCGCGCGCCCTTGACATCCTCGTATTGGAAGCAGCCGACACGGTCGAGCTGGGCCTCGTCGAGCCAGTCGAGAAGATGCTGGAACTCGGCCTCGGTCTCGCCGGGATAGCCGACGATGAAGGTCGAGCGCAGGGTGATGTCCGGGCAGGTGTCGCGCCAGGCGCGGATCTCGTCGAGCGTCCGCGAGGCCGCTGCGGGCCGCGCCATGCGCTTCAGGACGTCCGGATGGGCGTGCTGGAACGGGATGTCGAGATAGGGCAGCACGCCCCGCTCGGACATCATCGGCACGAGGTCGCGGACATGCGGATAGGGATAGACGTAATGCATCCGGACCCAGATGCCGAGCTGGCCCAGCTCTTCGGCCAAGGGCAGGATCGGGAACTTGTGGTCGCGGTCGGACCAGTCGGTGCCATAGGCCGAGGTGTCCTGGCTGATGACCAGAAGCTCCTTCACGCCGCTCTCGACGAGCTTCTCGGCCTCGCGCAGGACGGCCTTCATCGGGCGCGACTGCAGGCGGCCACGCATGTCGGGGATGATGCAGAACCGGCACTTGTGGTTACAGCCCTCGGAGATCTTGAGGTAGCTGTAATGGCGCGGCGTGAGCTTGACGCCCGACGCGGGCAGCAGGTCCACGAAGGGATCGGGGTCGGGCGGCACCGCGGCGTGAACGGCGTCGAGCACCTGCTCGTATTGATGCGGGCCGGTGACGGCGAGAACCTTCGGATGCGCGCCGGTGATGTAATCGGGCTCGGCGCCCAGGCAGCCTGTGACGATGACCCGGCCGTTTTCCTTGAGCGCCTCGCCGATGGCGTCGAGGCTCTCGGCCTTGGCGCTGTCGAGAAAGCCGCAGGTGTTCACGATCACCGCCTCGGCCCCGGCATAGTCGGGCGAGATCGCGTAGCCCTCGGCGCGCAGGCGCGTGAGGATGCGTTCGCTGTCGACCAGCGCCTTGGGACAGCCGAGCGAGACCATGCCGATCGTCGGCTGCTGTCCGGGACGAACGGTCGAGAGGTCGCGCTCCAGCCGGGCGTTGGCGAGGTCGGGACGGAGGTTGGGCGGGTTCTGAGCCATGCGCGCGGATATAGGCGAGAGCGATGCTCGGGGAAAGAGCGTGACTTGTGGCCGCGCGGTGCCGGCGCGATAAGCGGCCACGAGGAGGACTGTTCATGACCTACGGACCCGCACCGCTCGACGCCCTGTCTGCCCTTCTGGGCGCCCGCTGCGCCACCGGCGAGAGCGTGCTCGATCAGCACGGGCGCGACGAGGGCTACACCTCCCCTGCCCGTCCCGAGGCCGTGCTCTTTCCCGAAAGCACCGCCGAGGTCTCCGAGATCCTGCGCCTCTGCCACGCGGCGCGCTGCCCGGTGATCCCCTTCGGTGTCGGCTCGTCGCTCGAGGGGCACGTGGTGCCCGCCCATGGCGGCGTGGCGCTCGACATGATGCGGATGAACAAGGTCCTGGCCGTCAATGACGCCGATCTCGACGCGGTGGCGCAGCCCGGCGTGACCCGCACCGAGCTCAACGCCCGGCTCCGCGACACCGGGCTGATGTTCACCGTCGATCCCGGTGCCGATGCAAGCCTCGGCGGGATGGCGGCGACGCGGGCCTCGGGCACCAACACGGTGCGTTACGGGACGATCCGCGACAATATCCTGGCGCTCGAGGTGGTGCTGGCGGACGGACGGGTGATCCGCACCGGGTCGCGCGCCCGCAAGAGCGCCACCGGCTACGACCTGACGCGGCTGATGATCGGGTCGGAAGGCACGCTCGGGGTCATCACCGAGCTGACGGTCAAGCTCTGGGGCATTCCCGAGAAGATCTCCTCGGCCGTCTGCGGGTTTCCGACCGTCGAGGCGGCGGTCGACACGGTGATCCTCGCCATCCAGTCCG
Organism: Litorisediminicola beolgyonensis; assembly: GCF_042679605.1. Taxonomy (NCBI): domain Bacteria; kingdom Pseudomonadati; phylum Pseudomonadota; class Alphaproteobacteria; order Rhodobacterales; family Paracoccaceae; genus Litorisediminicola; species Litorisediminicola beolgyonensis. The sequence continues at coordinate 2,031 of NZ_JBHTMU010000033.1, read as the reverse complement.
GTCTGCCGATGGCGCGGATCGAGCTTCTGGACGAGGTCCAGATGGGCGGGATGAACCTCTACAACCCCGACATGCAGCTGGCCGAGGTGCCGACGCTGTTTCTCGAGTTTCACGGCACCGAGGCGGGCGTCGCCGAGCAGGTCGAAAGCTTCCGCGAGATCGCCGAGGAGATGGGTGGGTCGGATTTCGCCTGGGCGACGAAGATGGAAGAGCGCAACCGGCTCTGGAAGGCGCGCCACGACGCCTATTACGCTGGAAAGGCGCTGCGCCCGGGCGCGGAGGGCATGGTCACCGATACCTGCGTTCCGATCTCGGCGCTGGCCGAGGCGATCCGGCGCACTAAGGAGCGCATCGCCGCCTCGGGGCTGATCGCGCCGCTCGTGGGCCATGTGGGCGACGGCAATTTCCACCTTCTCATCCTTGTCGATCCGGCCGATCCCGGCGACGTGGAGCGCGGCAAGCGGCTGGCCGGAGAGGTCAACGAGATCGCGCTGTCGCTTGGCGGGACCGTGTCGGGCGAGCATGGCGTGGGCACCGGGAAACTGCGCTATCTCGAGGCCGAGCATGGCGCGGCTTACGCGGTGATGGCCGAGCTGAAGCAGGCACTCGATCCGCGCGGCATCCTCAATCCCGGCAAGCTCGTCACCGTCTGAGCGCTAGGTGGTGCAGACCTCCCAGGCGGCCGCGAGATCCTCGGCGAGCGCGGTGCGCGCGTCGGACTGCGCGCGCGGATCGGGCAGGCGCAGGATGTAGCTCGGGTGGAGCATCAGGAGGACGGGTTGGCCGTCGGGCGTCTCCTCGACTGTGCCGCGCCGTCGTAGAAGGCCCGTCCCGTCCCCGGTGAGGGACTGCGCCGCGGTGGCCCCCATGGCGAGGATGAGGCGGGGACGGACCAGGCGGCGCTCGATGTCGAGCCACCAGCGGCAGGCCTCGACCTCGCCCGTGTCGGGGCGCTGGTGGATGCGGCGCTTGCCGCGCGGGGCGAACTTGAAGTGCTTGACCGCGTTGGTGATGTAGGCGCGCGACCGGTCGAGCCCCGCGCTGCGCGCACAGTCGTCAAAGACCTCGCCCGCCGGTCCGACGAAGGGCCGCCCGGCCAGGTCTTCCTGGTCGCCCGGCTGTTCGCCCACGATCATCAGCCGCGCGTCCATCGGCCCCTCGCCCTTCACGACCTGCGTCGCGGGACCGCAGAGCCCGCAGCGGGTGCAGGCGTCGAGATCGCGGGAGAGCCGTTCGGCGGCATGTTTCGGCTCGGGCGCGGGCGCGCGCTGGCGGGCGTGGATGGCGGCGGTGCGCCGGTCGGTATCGAGACGCGGCTGCGCCTCGGCCATCTGGCGCACCCGGGTCTCGGCCCCGGCGATAAGACCGGGGATCAGCTCGGCCTCGGGCAGATTCTTCCAGTATTTCTTGGGCATCTCGGCGCACATGGCTTTGACCATGACGCGCGCCGGATTGAAGATGGAGGCGTAATAGGTGCGCCAGAGATCCTCGGTCGCGTCCTCGGGCGGCGGGCGCTGGTCGGCGGTTTCCTCGAAGCTGAGCCGTCCCTTTTCAAAGCGCGCGGTGACCGTGGGCGTCGCAATGATCCAGTCCATGTCGCCGAAGCGCTTGGCGAAGAAGGGCGTGGCGCGTTCGCAGATCGGGTGCTCGGGCTCGAACCAGGCGGCGAAGGCACGGCGGGGGCCGTCGCCCGGCACTTCCCGGAAGCGGACGAAGGCGTGCATCTTGTGGACGTCGCGGCCCACCGCCTTGGCCTGGCGCAGGATCAGCGCCATCTCCGCGTCGCGGCGGTCGCCCCAAGAGAGCTCCCCGGACGAGAGGCGGAGCACCGTGCGGTAGGCGCGCGCGAAGCGCTGCGGGTCGGAATGGCAGAGCGCGGATTCGAGACCGTCGACGGCGACGCGCGGGAGGTGAAGCTGTCGGGCGGGGCCGGAGGCGGGCGGCGCGGTTCCGGCGAAGAGATCGCGCGGTGCCTCGCGCACCGACCAGAGCACGGCCTCGGGGGGCGTGCCGTCCGCGGCGAGGCGGCGG
>NZ_JBHTMU010000032.1:0-49366 GCF_042679605.1 Litorisediminicola beolgyonensis | reverse complement strand
TGCTGTCGCCCCTCGAGTTCGAGCGGCAGCAGAAACTGAGGCACGAGGGCGTCTAAGAGACGCGGGGCTATTCAGTCTGTTACTGACGCTTCTCCCAAGATGTTTACGCTCATGCCTGAGATTGATCCATAATTGCGGACAAGACCGCTTGATCAGTCAGAGATGCGCAGACGGTAGCCATTTGGCGAGGCGGGAAGGAAAAATGGCGCTGCATAATACAGATCCGGTCTCATGATCCACGAGCTCCGGTTCAACACCCGCTGCCAGAGCACCGTAAGACTCGCTCGATCAGACGGCCTGACGCGCGCGGAAGAGCCCTGCAGTGGAAAATTTTTGGGGGTGTCCGCAAACCGTGTTGGTCCGCTGTGCGGACAGAACTGATTTCTGCCCCTACCAACTTGCAATGTAAAACGATCGTTTTGCTTTGTGTCTATGGACACCGAAGGAAGCTCTCCATGGACATGACCAACAAGCTCACCGCCGCCGCCGAGCGGCTCTTCGATCGGCACGGCTACATGGCCACCGGAATGGACCGTCTGACCGCTGCTGCGGGGATGTCGAGCCGGACACTCTACAAGCATGCCGGCAGCAAGGCGCAGCTCATGGCGCGGGTGTTGACGGAGCGGGACCGGCGCTTCATGGCTCGGCTCGAGGTGAAGAGCGTCGATGCGCTGTTCGCGGCGCTTGAGGACTGGGTGCGGGTAGAGGGCACGCGAGGGTGCCTGTTTCTGCGATCACGCGCCGAAACAGGCGGCGACACGCCTGAGATCGCCGAGGCGGTCGCGATGCACAAGGCGGCGTTCAATCTACGGATCGAGGAGGTTGTCGCAGTGGATCTCGGACGCCAAGACCCGGTCTTGGCCGAACAGGTGCTGGTTCTCCTCGAAGGAGCGACCCAGGCGGCGGTCTACCGAGGTGCGGACGCCGTCTCCGCCGCAAGGGCGGCTGCCGTCATCCTAATGGAGAGGGCGCGCACATGAGCCCCGCCCTTCGCATCGGTGCCATAGGTTTCGGCCTGATCGCGGTCTGCTACGGCTTCGCCCGCTTCGCCTTCGGTCAATTCCTACCGCAGATCGACAGTGATCTGGGCCTCGGCCCCTCGCTCAGCGGTATCATCTCCGGCGGCTCGTTCGCCGGCTATTGCATCGCCATCTTCGCCTCGGCGGTGCTGACGGAGCGGATCGGCGCGCGGGCTGTCGCTGTGGGGGCGGCCATCGTCGCCGCCGCCGGCATGGCCGGGATCGCACTTGCGCCGTCGCCGCTGATCCTCGCCATAGCCGTGGTGGTGGCGGGATCGAGCACGGGCCTCGCCTCTCCGCCCATGGCCGCGGCCGTGGCGGCCGCGGTGCGCAAGAGCCGTCAGGATCTCACGAATACGGTAATCAATGCCGGGACGAGCGCAGGCGTCGCCCTTTCGGGACCGATCGCTCTGGCGATAGCCGGGCAGTGGCGGCTGGCCTTCGGCGCCTTCACTGCCGTGGCGGTGGTGCTCGCGCTCGCGGCGGCAGTCTCCCTTCCGGCCTCTCGGGGCCGGCAGGGCGCCGGCGGTCTGCCTCCAATGAATGGCCCAGTGGCGCGCTTGATCTTCGCGTCGTTCCTGATGGGCGCTGCGAGCACCGCCCTGTGGTCCTTCGGAGGCCACCTCGTGTCGCAGCAGCTGGGATGGGGGCCGACCGGAACCGGCATCCTGTGGACCTGCATCGGCGCCGGAGGCATTGCCGGAGCCTGGGCCGGCACGCTCGTCGGCCGGTTCGGTCTCGACCCGGTTCACTGGACTTTCTTGGGCTTGATGTCGGCGAGCATAATAGCGGTCGGATCGGGCATTGCCACTCCAGCCCTCGCCTTGATCGGGGGCGCACTCTTTGGGGCGGCGTATGTGATGCTGACGGGGGTCTACCTCGTCTGGGGCACGCACGCCCTGCCGGACCGCCCCGCGACCGGGCTCATGATCGGGTTCCTGACCATCGCCGTGGGCCAGACGGCCGGAGCCCCTCTCTTCGGGTTTCTGATGGCAGGTCCAGGCGCGGGTCCCGCCGTGATCTGCTTCACCGTCATCGCGCTCCTTGCCGGAGCCTTTCGGGCAAGAAGCGCGACCAGGAGAGTAGCCGCGTAGACTGCGGAAGGCACCGGCGGGGGCTTCGTTCGAATGTGGCGGAAAGGCTCAAGGCAGACCGCTGCGCGACACTTGGTTCACGATGCTCGGACGATCTCCGCGGGTCGCACCCCAGACATCCGCGCTTCCAGCCACCGGATGTAGCCGTCGAGGTTCTTTGTCGCCGGACCGCAGAACGGCTCGATGAACTTGCCGTAGCGAGCGTGAAGCGAGTTCACGTTCTGGATGTGATAGCAGCCTACCGCGACACGCGTGCCCGGCTTGCTACCGACGACGAAGTGCTCCAAGTTGCGCGCCGACGCGAGTTCCTTGTAGCCATTGCCTCCATCAGAGCAGAGCACGGCGTCGTCCGGCACGAGGGGGCTCATGGCGCGCTCCACGGTGGCGCTCTTGCGGTTCGGCAGTCTCCGGAAGAGGCGAGAACCACCGCGGTCGGCAACGGTAAGAATGGGAAGCTGCCACTTCGAGAGGCCGCGCATCATCTTCAGCCCTTTGGTGGTGAAGTCTTCCCACCGGGGACGCGGCGGCTGCGGCTCATTCTGGCTGTCGGCGAAGTATCGAACCCACTCCCGTGATCCCTTGCGGGACTCCCGCTGATAGGTCTCATCAGCTTCGATAATTCCGGAGAATCCCGCGGCTGCGCTGCTGTTGCTGATGATCGAGAACATGAGCATCCGCCAGCGCCAGATCGTGTATTTGTTGAGGTCGAGCTGCTTGGCGAGCTTCCGCACCGACTGCGGTGCGGAAGTGCCCAGCATATCCTTCAGCGCCTCCATGAACAGGTCGGGTCGATGGATGCGGCCGATGGCGCTCCCGGTTCGTCCTGAATAGGTCTTTTGGCAGCCGCAGCATCGGTAACGCTGGACCTTGGTTCTGGTTCGGCCCCATTTCTGACGCCGCTCGTCGCCGCAGAACGGACACTTGTGGCCTTGGTTTGTCCGTGCTTCGATCTCCGAGATCGCCTCCGTTTTTTGCCGGAGATCTTGGATCTTCGTCTGGGCGTCCTCGATTTGGGTCGGGTTCAGCTTGTCGAGGGCATCGAGAAAACGGCGAAAGTCGTGGTGTAGCAAGGTCATCCTCCACTGCAAAAGCGGGGGAATATAAGCCCTTTTAGGTTAAGGCGAAGCCAACCAACACGGTTTGCGGACACACCCAAATTTTTCGGCATCGCCGAAATCCGAGCTGACCATCCACAGAGACCGTTGCTCTGGCGTTGCTGCGCAAACCGACGGGTTCGACCACACCGGGCGCGCCCAAAACTTGCAGACCATCCCACTGATCGAAAGACCGACTTTGGGTCCGTCACCAGTGTAGTCCGGGAACGTATGTTTGCTCTGATTAATCTATCCAACAGTCAAAGCGCGCGTTGGCCTCCCCGTCACGCGGCAAATCAGCCCGTGTTTCGCCTGTTCAAATGTGGCTATGCCGCTCGCGCGCAGCGAGCCTTCCGACCCGAAGCGAGACACCGCTCAGCGCGGACCTATACACCTAGCAGATCCGCGGGAGCTGCTCTCCGACGAGCCGGTCGACCAGCCTCTGGCCTCCGAAGAGCGTCGTCATCGTGACCCGTCCGGCCGGTCCGTCCTTGGCCTTGCCGATCAGAGCCGCTCCGGCGCCCGCCGGGTGCGCGCGCATGGCGGAGAGCGCCGCATCGGCCTCTTCCTCGGGGACGAAGAGGACGAGCGTGCCCTCGTTGGCGAGATAGAGCGGGTCGAGGCCAAGGACCTCGCAGACGCCCCGGACCTCGGCGCGCAGGGGCAAGGCGGTCTCGTCGATCTCGATGGCGACGCCCGCCGCGGCGGCCATCTCGTTCAGCGCCGAGGCCAGCCCGCCGCGTGTCGCGTCGCGCGCCGCGCGGGTTCCCGGCGCGGCGTCGAGGACCGCTTCGATCAACCCGTTCAGGCTCTGGCAATCGGACCGGATATCGGTGCTGAGCGCCATGTCTCCGCGCGCCGCGAGGATCGTCGCGCCGTGATCGCCCAGGACGCCGTTGACGAGCGCCACGTCGCCGGGTCGAATGCGGCTCGCCTGCATGTCGCGGCCGGGCGGGATCACCCCGACGCCCGAGGTGGTCACGAAGACCTTGTCCGCCGCGCCGCGCTCCACGACCTTGGTGTCTCCGGTGACGATGCGCACGCCCGCGGCCTCGGCCTCGGCCTGCATCGAGGCGACGATCCGGCGGAGGAGCGCGAACTCGCAGCCCTCCTCGATGATGAAGGCCGCCGATAGCCAGAGCGGCTTCGCGCCGCCGACGGCCAGGTCGTTGACCGTCCCGCAGACCGCGATCTTGCCGATATCGCCGCCCGGAAAGACCGGGGGCGAGACGACAAAACTGTCGGTCGTGAGGGCCAGCTGTGCGCCCGGCTCGGCCAGGGCCGCTGCGGTCAGGCGCGCCTGGTCCTCGGAGCCGGGCGGCTGGAAGACATCGGTGAAGATCTCCGAGATCAGGTCGGCCATGGCCTTGCCGCCGCCGCCATGGGCCATCGTGACCCGGTCGCCGCGCAGGCGGCTCTGGGGGATCGGTGCCGTCATGTTCATTCCGCCGCCTCCGCGAATGCGCCGTATTGGAAATAGGCGGCGCAGGCCCCTTCCGAGCTGACCATCAGCGCGCCGAGCGGCATCTCGGGCGTGCAGCCGGTGCCGTATTGCGGGCAGGCGGTCGGCTTGATGCGACCGGTCATGACCTGGCCGCAGGCGCAGCCCTCGGGCTCGGAGACCTGCCGCGGACCGGCGCCGTAGCCGACGCCGAACTTCTCTTCGGCATCGAACCGCGCGTAGGCGGGCCGGATCCGCAGCCCGCTCGCGTCGATCTCGCCGAGGCCCCGCCATTCGAAACTCGGGCGCGGCTCGTAGACATCGGCAATGGCGGCGAGAGACACGGCGTTGCCGTGTTCGGGCACGACGCGGGCATACTGGTTCTCGACCTCGGCGCGGCCGTCGCGGATCTGGCGCAGGACCATGAGCACCGATTGCAGAAGGTCGAGCGGCTCGAACCCCGCGACGACGATCGGCTTGCCGTACTCCTGCGCGATGAAATCGTAGGGATGCGTGCCGATCACCATCGACACATGCCCCGGGCCCACGAACCCGTCGAGCACCATATGCGGGTCGTCGAGCAGCGCCTTGATCGGCGGCGGCACGGTGATGTGGTTGCAGAAGACGCTGAAATTGCCGAGCGCCTCGCGCGCCGCCTGCTGGATGCTGAGCGCGGTCGAGGGCGTTGTCGTCTCGAAGCCCAGACCGAAAAAGACCACCTCGCGCTCGGGATTGCGGCGGGCGATCTCCAGCGCGTCGAGGGGCGAGTAGACCATGCGGATATCGGCGCCGTCGGCCTTGGCCTGCATCAGCGACTTGCGGGTGCCGGGCACGCGCATCGCGTCGCCGAAGGTGCAGAAGATCACCTCGGGGCGTTCGGCGATCTCGACGCATTCGTCGATCCGGCTCATCGGCAGCACGCAGACCGGGCAGCCGGGTCCGTGGATGAACTCGATCCCCGGCGGGGTCAGCCGGTCGAGCCCGTAGCGGAAGATCGCATGGGTATGCCCGCCGCAGATCTCCATGATGTGGACCGGAGACTCCGCCGTCGCGCCGATCTCGCCGACCACCGCCTCGATGGCCGCCAGCACGGCCTTGGCCGCTGCCGGGTCGCGGAATTCCTCGACATATCTCATTGCGTGCCCTCAAGTGCTGCTTCGCCCTCGGCCATCGCCTCGAGCGTTTCCTGCGCCTCGCCGAGGCCGCGCAGGGCCTCGAGCGTCTTTTCGGCCTCCTCGGCATCGATCACCGACATCGCGAAGCCGACATGGATCAGCACCCACTGGCCGACGAGGTCCTGCAGATCCGGGGTCACCACGCAGGCGACCGACACCTCGCGCCGCACGCCGGAGACATCGGCCATCGCCATCAGCCTCTCGGGATCGGTGATCTCGACGATCTGTCCGGGTATGCCGAGACACATGGCTCAGTCCTCCTCTTCTGCGGGATCGTATTTGCCCGGCTGCGCCACGCCGTAGCGGTCGAGCTTGGAGCGCAGGCCGACGCGGCTCAGGCCAAGCTCCTCGGCGGCGCGGCTCTTGTTCCATTTCAGGCGCGTCAGCGTCTCGCGCAGGATGCGCGCCTCGATCACTTCGACCCGATCCTTGAGCGTGCCCTCGCCGGTCAGCACATCCGCCGCACGCGGGTCGGCGCGGACCGAGGGGTCGGCCTGCAGGATGTGCCGCGAGATGATCTCGGGCCCGAGCCGCGGCTCCTGGCTCAGGATCAGCATGCGTGTCAGTTCGTTGGAGAGCTCGGGCAGGTTGCCCGGCCAGTCGTAATTGCCGAGAAACTCCAGCGCGAGCGAGGTCAGACCCTCGACCGGCTTCGAATGTTCCGCGGCAAGCTCGGCGAGGATGTGGCTTGCGAGGATGTCGAGATCCTCCAGCCGGTCGCGCAGCGCCGGGAGGGTCAGCTCGGTCGCCGCCAGCGCGTAGTAGAGATCCTTGCGGAAGCCGCCATCGGCCACCGCCCGGGTCAGATCGGCATGGCTGCCGACCATGAGCCGGGTGTTGGTGGTCAGCGTCTCCGAGGCCCCGAGCGGTTCGAAGCTGCCTTCGGTCGCGACCCGGAGCAGGAGCAGCTGCATCTCGGGGCTAAGGCTGTCGACGCCGTTTAGGAACAGCGTCCCGCGCGAGGCCTTCTGCAGGAGTCCGATCTTGGTGCTGGGCAGGTTCGCGAGCGCCCCCTTCCGTGCCCCGAGAAGCTCCAGCCGAAGCACGTCGTCGGGCAGGCCTACGCAGTTCAGCTCGAAGAACGACTGGTCGGAGCGGAGCGAGGCGTAGTGCATCGCCCGCGCCATGATGTCCTTGCCGGTCCCCGCCTCGCCCGAGATCAGCACCGGCACGTCGAAACTGGCGACCTGCCGCGCAAGCGCGACCGTGGCGTTCATCGGCGAGTTCGGGCCGCGCAGTATACGCTCGAAGCCGAAGCCCTCGCGCAGGGTCCGCCGCCGCGCCTCGACCTTGTTCTCGGCGGTCTTGCCCATGAAGCGCATCTCGAGAGACAGCCGGTCGTGTTCGCGGCTGAGCCGGAAGAGCTGCGCGGCGTTCTTCGCGGCCATCATCAGCTGGTCGGGATGCCAGGGCTTGGTGATCAGCTGGTAGATCCCGGCATCGTTGATCGCCGCGATCATATCGTTGGTCTCTGTGTAGCCGGTGATGATGATCCGCACGGTCTCGGGCCAACGGTCGCGGACCTCGGAGAGGAACTCCACGCCGGTCTTTCCCGGCATCCGGTGGTCGCAGAAGATCGCGTGGACGAAATTCTCCTCCATCAACCGCGTCGCCTCGTCGGCGGTCTCGGCGGTCAGGCATTCGAAATCATCCTCGAGCGCCATGCGCATCGCCGCCAGCGCATGCGTCTCGTCATCGACGAGAAGGATGGTCGGCAGCGCTTTCATTCCGCCGCGTCCCGCACGCTCTTGTCGGCAAGCTGAGCCTGGAGCCAGCACACCCAGGCGGCCATGCCAGCGCCGGTCCGCGCCGAGACGCGCAGGATCTCGATGCCGGGGTTCACGCGGCGGAGATTGGCCTCGTAGAGATCCAGATCGACATCGCAATGCGGCGCAAGATCGATCTTGTTCAGGATCGCCAGCCGCGCGGCGGTGAACATGTCGGGATATTTCAGCGGCTTGTCCTCGCCTTCGGTCACCGACAGGATCGCGACCTTGCCATCCTCGCCCAGGTCGAACGCCGCCGGGCAGACGAGATTGCCGACATTCTCGATGAAGAGCATCGAGCGCGGCTGAAGCTCCAGATGCGCCATCGCGTGCCCGACCATGTGGCCATCCAGGTGACAGCCCTTGCCGGTGTTGACCTGCACCGCCCGTGCGCCGGTGGCGCGGATCCGATCGGCATCGTTCTGGGTCTGCTGGTCGCCCTCGATGACCGCGAGCGGCTGGTCTCCGAGCGCCTCGATGGTCTTGCACAGAAGCGTCGTCTTGCCCGAGCCGGGCGAGGAGACGAGGTTCACCGCCAGCGCCCCGAGCGCCGCCAGCTGCGCGCGGTTTTCGGTCGCGTAGCGGTCGTTCTTGGTCAGGATGTCCGTCTCGATCTCGATCAGGCGCTCCTGCGACATGCCCGGCACCTCGGTGCCCGCCGGTCCGTATCCGTAGTGATGATGATCGTGGTGATGGTGATCGTGATGGTGGTGAGGGTGCGCGTGATCATGGGCATGCCCGTGCACCGTCGTCTCGCCATCGCTACATCCGCAAACCGTACACATCAGGCCACCTCCAGGTCCTTGATCCTCATCTCGTCGCCCCCTTGCGGCATCAGCTTTCCGCCGCCGCAGAGAGGACACGGGTCGAGCCGTTCCTCGATCTCGACCTCTGTCATGCAGTCGTAACACATCGCCCGTCCCGGCAGATCGAGCGTCACCAGTTCCGCGCCTTCCGCGACCGAGCCCCGCATCACCACGTCGAAGGCGAACTGCAGCGCCCGCGTCTCGACCCCGGCGAAGCGGCCGATCTCGACCCGCACGCGCGCGATGCGCGAGACGTTATGTGCGCGCGCCTGGTCCTCGATGACCTGGCGCATGCCTTCGCAGAGGGACATCTCATGCATCGGTCCTGTCCTCATCCTGGGCACCCCGGAGGCTGACCGGGTAGCAGGGATCGAGCACCGCGACGAGAAGCGGCGCCAGCGCGCGCGCCCTCTCGGGCGGCAGGCTGGCAAGAGAGTGCGCCAAGCCGCCCTCCGGCGCGAGCAAATGATCGGTCGGGGTGACGCGTTCGAACCGCGTGACGACACCGCGCTCGACCGTCGCGCGCACTCCGTAGAGACCTCGGGCCGCGGGAACGACCGCGCGACCGCTGGCCAATGTCGCGGGCGGCATGCGCCCGTCGAGGAGTGCCGCGAGATCGAGAAGCACCCCCGTCGCGGACCAGAGCGGCCCCCGGCCCCAGCGCGCTTCGATCCCGGCAAGGAGCGGATGGCGCGCATGGCGGGCGGGCACCGAGTTCTCTTGCGGGACAGAGGAAAAGACCGAGCTTTCATCGGTGAGCGGCAGGACAGGTCGCGCGCCCTCTCCCGGCGCGAAGAGCGCGCCGATCGCGCCCAGGACCGGGGCCGCGCCCTGCCCTTGCGCCAGCCAGTCCTCGAAACTCTCGATATCCCGAGGCACGGCGCGCCCCTCGCCGAAAACCGCCTCGCTCAAGGCCCCCATGTCCGTCTGCCAGACCGGGGGCAGCGCGACGGCGGGCCGCGACATCAGGCCCGGCCATTTCAGGCAGAGCTTCACCACATGCTCCCGCAGGATCTCGGCGCGCAGCGCCTCCTGCCAGCCCTCCGCCAGCGGCAGCCCGAAGGCCGCGCGGGCGGCTGTGCCCTGCGCCACCCGGCATAGGTTGAAGAGCCGCGGCAAGAGCTCTGCCGCCTCCTCCACCGGTCTGCCAAGAACCAGCCTTTCGACCGGCAGCGGCGGCACCGGGCGCGCCCGCAGGGGATATGCGGCGAGGTCGAGCACTCAGCCGACCTCGCCCCCCGAGGCCATGGCCCCGGTGATGACCGCGCGGCGGGTGCGCGGTTCGGAAAGAACGGGCGGTTCGTCCTCCTTCGGTGCGAGATCCGCCTCGCGGGCCGCGCGGATATCGGCGGCGCGGTCGGTCTCGGCGCGGTTCTCGGTGTCGAACAATGCGATCATGACCGCCTGCGCGACCTCCTGCGCCTGCTTCTGGCTCGAAAACGCGCCCATGGGCGAGAAGAGCGAGCAGGCCTTGTAGCCGCCCGACATCTCGCGGGTGTTGTGGATGAACTCGTACTCGCCGGACGGAAAGGCGATCATCTCCTTGTCGCCCGCCCGCAGACCCGACCAATCCTCGCCCTCGCCGGGAAGCTGCACGAGGTTGAGAAACCACGGCGAGATCAACACGCCCAGAGGCCGCCCGTCGACCACCTGCCAGCCCACCGCCTCGACGGAGAGGAGCTTGTTGACCATCGGCACGTCGCGCATCTTCGAGTGCCAGATCTCGCGGAAATCTGCGACGAGGCGCGAGGTCAGCTCGTCGAGGCGCTTGGCTTCCGCGACGCTGACCGAACCGGGGTCCTCCAGCACCATGAACTGCTCTTTCGGGGCGCTGCAATTCGGGCAGGACCAGTCTTCGGGCAGCGCGGTAAACGGCGTGCCGGGATCGACCTGGCGATAATCGTCGCCCTCCGCCGGATCGTAGGGTGTCCAGCAGATCTTGCACTCCATGATCGCCTGCGCGCTGATCTTGTCCTCGGCGCCGAGGAAGCTGCCTTCGAAACGGGTCATGCTATGGCCTCGATCACTTGCACCAGGCGGTTGGCGCTGTCGGTCAGATCCTCGGGCGCCGCGCAGGCGACCTCGGGCATGGTCGTCACCTCGAACGTGTCGAGGATCAGGTGATCCTGGCTGTTGAAGAACTGCACCCGCCAGACATGCGGCAGCGCGGTCGCGGTGATCCGGCAATTGCCGTAGCCGCGCGAGAGGATCGTGACGGCCCCCTCGCCCAGCGCCGCGTCGAGCGCGGCGAGATCGGCCTCGGTATGCGGCAGGAGCGTCAGGTTGACGACATGCAGATCGGCGGCGGGATCGAAGCTCCGCGACTTGTCCTGAAGCTCGACGAGGATCGACGGCGCGTTCGCCACGCCGGGGGCCTTGAGAGCCTCGCTGCCCTGCGCATCCCGCGCCGGTCGGAACGGCGCCTCGGTCAGGCAGGCGGGTACGCTCCCGACCTCGATCGCGTCGCCCCGGGCGCTTTGCAGCGTCCAGATGCCCGCAAAGTCGCTTTCCTGAACCGCGACCGCCGGGACGCTGCGGAGCTTCGCGGCAACCTCGCCGCTTCCGAGCGTTTCGGCCACCAGCGCCCGGTTGGCGCGGTCGAGCGGTGCCAGATCGAAGCGCATCGTGCCACCGGAGGCGCCGACCGTCGCGGCGGCGGCGGCCACCTCGCCCAGAAGCGACAGCGCGGGCGTCAGGTCGGCCTCGGCCAGCCGCTCGATTTCGGGGATGCGCGGCGAATAGGTGCGCATGTCCTGCGGCAGCGGCATGTATTCCAGCGCCTCGTCGCCCTGCTCCATCGGCTGGGAGCCGGGGCCGAAGCCGGTGGGCGGCATCATGAACGGGTTGGTCACGGGCGGCGCTCCTTATTCTGCGGCGACGGGTTGGGCGAGGAGATGGGTGATCCGCTCCACGTATTCGGACCAGTCGCGGACTTTGGGGATCCCGCCGGTGCAGGTCCCGTTCGTGAAGAAGATCAGGCTCGGCGTCTTGAAGACGCCGGTGGCCTCGCGAAGCTCGGACTCGACGCTCTCGGCGGCGACGGCGCAGTCGAACCGGCCCTGAAAGGCCTGCCGCAGCTCCGGCAGGATCACGGCGACATCCGGCGTCTCGAGGTTCCGGCGCACGTCGCCGGGCACAAAGATCACGTGGTGACCGGGGGCTTCGGTGAAGCTCGAGACATCGGCCATGCTGGTCAGCACGGGATAGCCGAACTCGGTCTCGAGGCGGGTGATGAGCGGATGCGACACGGGTCGGGTCTCCTATCCAGTGGTCTGGCCGGCGGCGAGCGCGGCGTGAAGGTGGGGCGGCAGTTGCGGCCCGTCGGCTTCGAGATCGGCGAAGGCATCGCCGAGATCATGGCCCTGCATCACGGCGCGAAGCCCCGCCAATGCGGCCGAGATTTTCTGCGCCTCGGCGGCCGAGATGACCTCGCGCGCGGCACCGAGGAAGGTCAGGATCCAGTCCCCGACCCGCGCCTCGGGCGTGAGCGAGAGGTCGATGAGTTCCAGATGGCCGTCTGCCTCGGCCCGGGCGGCGATGCCGTCGATGGCCGTGATCCGAAGGGGCAGCCCCACGCACATGGCCCTAATCCGCCGCCGGGAAGAAGCGGGCGTCGCCGGTGCGGCAGGCCTCTTCCTCGGAGGGGCGGCCCGCCTCGTAGGCGCCCTGCATGATCGACGGATCGGCCAGCAGATCGGACCTGGTGCGGCCGGGTTTCGCGACGACCCCCATTTGAGCCAGCCGCGTCAGGGCGACATGCACCGCCGGTTCGATCTGGGCCGACACCACCTCGCGCAGGCCGCCGCCGTAATCCTCGAGCTCCTCGGGCTGACACCCGATGAGCAGCAGCTCCTCGGGGCAGTAGCCCATGAGCTGCGCGGTGGCGATCACGTCCTGGAACCCGGTCTGGTGCAGCGACATCTTCTTGGCGCCCATGAAGCGGGGCACCGCGTCGCCCTCGACGATCTTCAGCGTGCCCGGCTCGAGCCCGTAATCGATGGCATCGAAGACGATCAGCGTGTCGGCCTCTTCGAGGAACGGCAGGAGGTAGAGACCCTGCGTGCCGCCATCGAGCAATGTGACCCCGTCGGGGATGGACCAGTGCTGCGCCAGATGCTCGACGCAGCGCACTCCGAAGCCCTCGTCGGCCCAGAGCACATTGCCAATACCCATGATAAGAACGTTCCCTGCCATGCGCCCCTCCCCTGGCTTGGATGGAAAGTCGATATCCCATCCGTGGCTGCAAACAGGTCTAGCTTGCCGATTTCCGGAACGGCTCCCCAAAATATCGAGCTGCGTTAAAAATCGTTAACCCCATGTTCTGCATCGGTATTCACTCGCATACCTTACTCAAAACGGATTTGATGTGGAAAGTTTTATTCCAAATCATCGGAAAATTTACCGAAGAGTAACCGCACCCTCCAAAACGACGAAAGCGGGCGCCAGGCGCCCGCTTCCGGTTATCGCTGTGCGCCGAGGCGCTCAGTTGGGATCGTCGTCCTTGAAGGTCCGCGTGCCCGAGATCATCGTCGACACCATGGTCTGGCGCGACATGATATCCTCGCGCACCGCGGCGTAGATGTGGATCATCACGAAGATCACGATCGCCCACATGCCCAGGTGGTGAAGCTGGTGCATGGTCTGGCTGCCGCCGACCAAGTCGAGGAGCGGCCCGAACAGCGCATCGAGCACCCCTCCACGCCCCGCCCCTTCGGAATAGAGCGAGAAGCCGGTCAGGATCATGAAGGTCATGCCGACCGTCATGAAGAAGAACATCGCGATCTGTGCCAGCGGGTTGTGGCCCACGTATTTCTTCGGACGCTTGCGCAGGAAGGCGTACCACTTGGCCTCGTCCACCAGCTCGGCCCACCAGTCGCGCCGCCAGAAGGGCAGCTTGAACATCTGCCGCGCGTGCGAGTTGCCGACGAACGCCCAGTAGATGCGGCCGAAGAAGCCCACCGTCATGATCATCGCCGCCGCGAAATGGGCGAAGCGGATATATCCGAAGACGAATTGGTGGGTCGCCTCGCTCATCTCGAGCGACGGAAGCGGCGAGCCGATGAGGTAGCCGGTCACGCACAGGACGAGGATCGCCAGCGCGTTGACCCAGTGCCAGAGACGGACCGGCGCCTCGTAGACATAGACCGAGGTGTTGCGGGTGATCGTCGCCCGATCCTCCGCCGTGGCGTCCCCGGTCAGCGGTTCGCTCGCGTAGTCCCGGGCGGGCCGCATCGGCCCGCCGGGTGCGATCATGGTCGCGTCGTCCCTCATGGCCGCCACCGGCGCTGCTTGAGCGCGAGCCCCGCCGCGCCGGCAATCACCAGGACCGCGAGCACGGGCCCGGCATGCGCCAGGCCATGCGCCTCTGCGGGAACCGGACCATGCACGCCATGCGCGAGAGCGGCACCGGGCGCCATGATCATCAGGGTCAGAAGCCGTTTCATCCTTGGATCCTCCTCTTAGCGAACCTTGACGGTGGTGAGTTCTTCACCGTCCGGCGACATCACGTGGGTCGAACAGGCCAGGCAGGGGTCGAAGCTGTGCAGGGTGCGCAGGATCTCGACCGGCTCTTCGGGGCGCTCCATCTTGGTGTTCATCAGGCTGGCCTCGAAGGCGCCGATATTGCCCTGGCTGTCGCGCGGCGAGCCGTTCCAGGTGGTCGGAACCACGCATTGGTAGTTCTCGATCCGGCCATCCTTGATCCGCACCCAGTGGCCGAGCGCGCCCCGCGGCGCCTCGGTCATGCCGACGCCCTTGGCCTCCTTGGGCCAGGTCGAGGGATCCCACTTGGCGACATTCGCGGTGCTCTCGTCGCCGTTCTTGATGTTGGCCACGAGCTTGTCGAAGAAGTGCCGCTGGAGCCGTCCGCAATACTCGCTTTCCAGGGCCCGCGCGGCGGTGCGCCCGAGGGTCGAGAAGAGCGCGTCGACCGGCAGGTCCATCTTGCGCAGAAGACCGTCGACCTGGTCCTTGATCTCCTCGTGCCCCTTGGCGTAGCCGACGACGTAGCGAGCGAGCGGGCCCACTTCCATCGCGTGACCGCGCCAGCGCGGGGCCTTGATCCAGCTGTATTTCCCGCCCTCGTCGATCTCCTTGATGTTGGTGCGGGTGCCCTTGAGCTTCGGTCCGAGCTCGAACTTGGCCTGGGTCTCGCCGTCCCAGGGGTGAAGCCCCTTTCCGGTCTCGGCATATTCGTACCAGGAGTGATCCACGAATTCCTGGATCTGCTCGGGGTCGCGCACGTCGACGTCGTGGACGGTGCTCATGTCGCCATCGATGATCGCGCCGCGCGGCAGGTGCAGCTGCTCGGGCGAAAAATCGTTGGGATGCTCGGGGATGTCACCATAGGCGAGGCACGCCTTCGAGGACAGCCCGCCACCATAGAGCCAGCTCTTGTAGAAGCCGCCGATGGCGATCACGTCGGGCAGGTAGACGTTGCGGTTGAACTCGTCGCATTTCTCGATGATCGACGAGACGAGGTTCAGCCGCTCCATGTTGATCGCGCCGACCGCACCCGTGGAATGGACGTTGATCGGGCACGGCACGCCGCCCACCAGCCAGTTCGGATGCGGGTTCTTGCCGCCGAAGATCGTGTGAACCTTCACGATCTCCTTCTGCAGGTCGAGCGCCTCGAGGTAATGCGTGGTGGCCATCAGGTCGGCTTCGGGCGGCAACAGATAGGCCGGGTTGTCCCAGTAGCCGTTCTTGAAGAGGCCCAGCTGGCCGCTCTCGACGAATTGCTTCAGGCGGTTCTGCACGTCCCTGAAATAGCCCGGGGAGGAGAGCGGGTGGGACGGAGACACCGCCTGCTGCAGCTCGGACGTGGCCTTGGGATCGGCGCGGAGCGCGTTCACCGGATTGACCCAGTCCAGGGCGTGCAGGTGGTAGAAATGCACGACGTGGTCGTGGATTTCGAGGTTGAGCTGCATGATGTTGCGGATCGAGTTCGCGTTTTCGGGGATCTCGATCTCCAGCGCGTCCTCGACCGCGCGCACCGAGGTGAGCGCGTGGGTGCCGGTGCAGACGCCGCAGATGCGCTCGGTGAAGGCCCAGGCGTCGCGCGGGTCGCGGCCCTTGAGGATCACTTCGAGACCGCGCCACATGGTGCCGGTCGAGACCGCGTTGCGGATATAGCCCTCGTCATCGACGTTCACTTCGCAGCGCATATGGCCTTCGATCCGGGTGACCGGGTCGACCACGATGCGCTGGCCGCTGTCGTCGAGCGCGAAGCCGTTGGGTGTCTGGACGACCATGCTCAGGCCTCCTCACTGGTTTTGCTGGGGTTTTTCTGCGCCTTGTTCTGCGCGGCCTTGAGCGCGGTGACGGCGGCGTGAAGCGCCACACCCGCCCCCACAACGCCGGCCGCGGCAAGGCCGATCTCGTCGGCGTTCTTCTCGACACCGAACTGGGTCAGGTCTGTGACGCGGTCGTAGAACGTGCCCTGATCCCAGAACCCGTCCTCGGAGCAACCGATGCAGCCGTGGCCGGACTGGATCGGGAAGCTCACGCCCTCGTTCCAGCGCACGGTCGAGCAGGCGTTGTAGGTGGTCGGGCCCTTGCAGCCCATCTTGTAGAGGCAGTAGCCCTTGCGCGCGCCCTCGTCGTCCCATTCCTCGACGAACTGCCCGGCATCGAAATGCGGGCGGCGGTAGCACTTGTCGTGGATGCGCTGGCCGTAGAACATCGCCGGGCGGCCCTGCCGGTCGAGCTCGGGCAGCCGGTCGAAGGTCAGCATGTAGGTGATGACGCCGGTCATGACCTCGGCGATGGGCGGGCAGCCCGGAACCTTGATGATCGGCTTGTCGGTGATGACCTTGTGCACCGGCGTCGCCTGCGTCGGGTTGGGCTTGGCGGCCTGCACGCAGCCATAGGAGGCGCAGGCCCCCCAGCTGATGATCGCCTTGGCGTCCTTGGCCGCCATGCGCAGCTTCTCGACGAAGGGCTTGCCGCCCGAGATGCAGAACATCCCGTCCTCGTTCAGGGGCGGGTTGCCCTCGACGGCGAGGATGTAGTTGCCCTTGTACTTCTCGATCGTCTCCATCATCGCGGCCTCGGCCGCGTGTCCGGCCGCCGCCATCAACGTATCGTCGTAATCGAGGCTGATCATGCTCAGCACCACGTCCTTGGCGAGCGGGTGCGCCGAGCGGATGAAGCTTTCCGAACAGCAGGTGCATTCGAGCCCGTGGACCCAGACCACCGGCGTGCGGGGCTTGGTTTCCATCGCATTGGCGATTTTCGGAACGAATGCGGGGCCGAGGCCCAGTGCGCTCGCTGTGAGCGCGCAATACTTCATGAAGCTGCGCCGGGTGATCCCCTGCGCGCGCATCACGTCATAGAAGGTTTCGATCTGCGACAAGGCCTGTCTCCTCCGTCTGGGGCCTGCGCTCGGAACGGCGCAGACCTGTCTCCCCCTCCTTGATGGGGGCGGCCGAGGCAGAAAGGTGAGAAAAGCGCGTTGTCCAGCGCGTACGTCTTTAAGTGAAATTTTTCATAGAGTTATCGCAAAGCCCGCAGAAGGCCGAGGAGCCCTCCACGGCTGCGGACTGTCCGCTTTCCACGGGCTCTGGTCGCGCCCTTACCGGCCCCCGAGGCTCTGCGCCGCGGCAATCACCGCCTGCCCCAGCGCCAGTCCACCATCGTTCGCGGGCACGCGCGCGTGGATCAAGACCGGGACGCCGGCGAGGCTCCGAAGCGTCTCGGAGAGCAGGCGGGCGTTCTGAAAGCAGCCGCCCGACAATGCCACGGCCTTCGCCTCGCCCGAGCGGACCAGCGCCCTCGCGCGCGTCGCGAACGCCTGCGCGAGACCGGCATGGACGCCCGCCGCGATCTCGGGCACGGACATGCCCGCCTCCAGGTCCGCGACCATCGCCGTCAGCGCCTCGGACGGCTCGATGATCCGCGCATCCGTCCCGAACGCGTAGTCCGGCCCGACGACACCGTCGGCCACGGCCTCGAGCGCCATCGCTGCCTCGCCCTCGAAGCTCTGCCGCGCCGGGGACAGCCCGAGGATCGCCGCCACCGCATCGAAATGCCGCCCGGCCGAGGACGAAAGCGGCGCGTTCACCCCGCGCTCTGCGGCTTGCCTCAGGATGTCACGGGGCGCCTCCGGGAAAAGTCTGTCCGCCACGCCCGGCAAGCCCGCCTGATCGAGCCGCGCCAGCGCGTTCCGCCAAGGCTCGCGGCTCGCGGCATCGCCCCCCATCAGCGGCGCGGGCCGCAGATGGGCGCGGCGCTCGTAACCCCGGTAATCGCCCAGCAGCAGCTCGCCGCCCCAGACGCTCCCGTCCGCGCCGAGCCCCAGACCGTCGAGCACGATGCCCGCGACCGCGCCGCCATCGAGCGGCCAGCCGTTCTCGGCAAGGCACGCGGCGAGATGCGCGTGGTGGTGCTGCACCTCGACCGGCGCGCCCCCCGCCCGCTCCCAGGCATGGCGCGACGACAGGTAGTCGGGATGCAGATCGCAGGCGAAGACCTCCGGCCGGTGATCGAAAAGCGCCGCGTAATCCCAGTCCGCCTTCACGAACTCGTCCCATGTCAGCGCATTGTCGAGATCGCCCAGGTGATGCGACAGGAGCGCCTGCCCGTTTTTAACAAGGCAGATCGCGGATTTCAGATGCGCTCCGAACGCCGCGACCTGCGGAGCGTCGTCGAACCCGTCGGGCAGCGGCAGCGTGTCCGGCGCCATGCCCCGCGCGCGGCGCAGGATCATCGGACCCGAGGGCGCCATCCGCATCACGCTGTCATCGAGCCGCCGCGCGATCTCGCGGTCATGGTCGAGAATGCCGTCGACCAGCGCGCCCAGCACCTCCCGCGCCTCGTCATTGCCGATCACCTGCGGCTCGCCGGAGAGATTGCCGGAGGTCATCACCAGCGGGCGCTGGACCCGGTCGAGCAGGAGATGGTGGAGGGGCGTATAGGGCAGCATCCACCCGAGCCGCGCCTGCCCCGGTGCGAGCGTCTCCGGCAGAGGCGCGGCCCTGAGCAGGAGCACGATCGGCGCGGCGGAGGATGCCAGCGCCGCCTCCTCCTCGTCGCTCGGGTCCGCATACGTGCGGATATCCTCCCACCGCCCCATCAGGGCGAGGGGCTTGGTCGGGCGTCGCTTGCGCGTCCGGAGCGTCGAGATGGCCTCCGCATTGGTGGCGTCGCAACAGAGGTGAAACCCGCCGAGCCCCTTGACCGCCAGCACCGCGCCCGCAAGGAGCGCCGCGGCCGCCGCCGCGACGGGATCGCCCGGCGTGTCGAAGCGCAGCTGCGGGCCGCAGGCGGCGCAGGCCACCGGCTGCGCGTGGAACCGCCGGTCGGCGGGGTCGGCATATTCGGCCGCGCACTCGGCGCACATCGCGAATTCCGCCATGGTCGTGCGGGACCGGTCGTAGGGAAGGCTGCGCAGGATGGTGAAGCGCGGCCCGCAATGGGTGCAGTTGGTGAAGGCGTAGCCCGCGCGCCGCGGATCGCTGCCCCGGATATCGGCAAGACACTCCGCGCAGGTGGCCGCGTCCGGCGTCACCCGGGTTTCGGCCCCGCTGCCCTGGCTCTCGGCGATCCCGAAGCCCACGGGCGCGACCTCGAAGCGATGCGCGGCGGTCTCGATGGCGTCGATGCGCGAAAGCGGCGGCGCCTCGGAGCGGATCGCCGCGAGAAACCCGTCCAGATCGGTGCCGGTCGCGAAGATCAGCACGCCCTCGCGATCGTTCAGAACCGAGCCCCCAAGGCCGAAGCGCTGCGCCAATTGCCAGATGAAGGGCCGGAAGCCGACGCCCTGGACCTGTCCGCGCACCCGGATGCGGACGCCGTCGGTCAATGCACCGTGCAAACCATGCAGGGGTCGAAGCTGCGCACGATGTGCTGGACCGAGAGCGGCGTGTCCTCGTCCTCGCCCACCGGCGCGCCGACGAGCGCCGCCTCGACCGCCCCGGGCGTGCCAGCGCCGTCCCGCGGGCTGAAATTCCAGGTCGTGGGCGCGATGATCTGGTATCCCGCGATGCGCCCGCGCTCGACCCGGATCCAATGCCCGAGCGCGCCGCGCGCGGCCTCGACCAGCCCCTCGCCGGTGCCCTCGTTCGGCAGGGCCACATCGCGCATGAAGTGCTCTTCCGGGCGCAGCGCCTCGACCCAGCTTTCGAGCAGGAGCTGCGTCCGCGCGATCTCGAGAAGCCGTCCGGCCACGCGCGCGAGCACCGTCGAGCCGCTCCGTGCCAGATCGAGCGCCGCGGGATGGCCGTCGACGACCTGGCGGGCAAAGGCACCCGTCTCGATCACCGCGCCACCCAGTCGCGGCGCCTTGCACCAGCTATAGGCGGGCGCGGCCATGTCCTCGTCGGGGAAGGTCTGGCCCCGCGCCGGATGCGCGTCGGGACCGAGCATCCAGGCATGGCTCAGGTCCTCGAGGATCTGCGAGGTGTGGAGCGCCGTGAGCGCGCCCGCCTCCCAGAGCCCCTGCGCCATCGCGCGGCCCCCGGGCAAGGGATAGGCCCCGAAAGACAGGTAGCGCCCGGGCCCGGGCCCCATCGCGCCGAGGCCCAGATCTGCGGCGATCTCCATGAAGAGCCCCGCGTCGCCCCGGTCCCAGGACGCGAGCGCCTCGGCCGTCTCCAGCGCGGCGAACTCCTCGACCGGCGCGCCGAAGACCACGGTTTCGAGATAACGGCGGAAGCCCCTGAGCGTGCTCGACATGCGGATGCGGTCGCGCGCGGTCGGCGCGCGCGTCACCCCGCCCGGCTGGATCGCCAGCGTGTGCGGCCACTTGCCGCCCAGGAGCCCGACGATGTGCAGGATCTGCGCCCGCGCCTCGACGCAGGCTCTCGCGGCAGAGCCCTCCATCGCGGTGAAGCGCGCCACCGCGCGGTCGTGCCACCTGGCCCCGGCATAGGCGGGCCGGGCGAAATCGGCGCAGAAGAAGAGGTTGAAATGGGTGAGATGGTCGCAGAGGTTCTCGACCCCGTGCATGATCACCGCCGCGAGCGCTCCTTGCGGCGCGGGCGATGCGCCCGCCAGCGCGCCCAGCGCCTCGGAGGCGGCGAAGGACTGGCTGATCGAGCAGATGCCGCAGATCCGCGGCGTGATCGTCAGCGCATCCATCGGATCCTTGCCGAGCATCATCGCCTCGAACCCGCGAAAGAGCGGCGCGTTGTTGTAGGCTGCCGCGACACGGCCGTCCTCGATCTCCAGCCGGATCTCGAGATCGCCCTCGACGCGGTTGAACGGGCCGACCAGCAAGGACCGTTCGGTCATGGTTTGCGCTCGCGGATGGTGGGCGTGATCCGCGTCCGGTCCGATGTCGCGTTCTCCGAGAGCCGCCTGGGCGTCGCGGCCTTCGACAGCGACGCGAGCGCCATGAACCAGGCTTTGGGCATGTCCGATGGCAGGCCCACCGGGATGCCGGCGATCTTCGGGGTCTCCGAGAACGGGTGGTTCGGCTCCTCGAACTCGGGCGCGGTGCAATTGATGCAGGCGTAGCCCGCGCGCGTGCAGGAGCTGCCGCCGTTCCAGCCGCGGATATTGCAGTCGCCCACCGCCTGCGTGCCGACGCAGCCCAGGTGCTCCATCATGCAGCCAAGCTGCCCCGGCTTCTCGGCGCTTGCCTTGAACTCATAGAACTCGTTCTTCGGACAGGCGTGGTGCACGAGGTTCTCGGCGTAGAACAACGGCCGCCCGAGGCTGTCGAGATCGCCCGCCCCCAAGGCGCCCGCCGCGATCAGAAGCAGCGTTTCGGTGACCCAGTCGGGATGGGTCGGACAGCCGGCGACATTGACGACCGGCAGGCCGGAGCGCGAGCGGAAGCCCGCGCCCAGCGCGCCGCCCGGACGGCTGCCGTCATATTGCAGCCCCACCGCATCGGCCGGATTGCCGCCCGCCGATGTGACGCCGCCATAGGTCGCGCAGGTGCCCACGGCGACCACGTGCTTGGCCAGCGGCGCGAGGCTCTGGACCCAGTCGAGCATCGAGCGCCCGGTCCCCGAGAGCATCTGGAAGCGTCCGGTGCCGCGCGGCCCGGTCAGGATCGAGCCTTCGACGCAGAGGATGTCGAGCGCTGTCCGTCCCGCCTCGACCTCGGCAAGGAGGCGACGCACCTCGCCGCCGGTCTCGGTGCTGAGCGCCGGATGCCAGAGAAACCGCAGACCAGCATCGCCCAGGATGTCGAAGACACCGGGGCTTTCGGCGCAGAGCAGCGACATGGTGCAGCCGCCGCAGCCAGCCGATTGCAACCAGAGAATATTCATGCACCCTCGCTCAGCGGCAGCGTCAACTCGAAGGTGCTGCCCTCGGCGCCGGTCCGCAAGAGGGTCAGGCTGCCATTGTTCTCTTCCGCGGTGCGATGCGAGATCGAGAGGCCAAGCCCCGTGCCCTTGCCGACCGGCTTGGTGGTGAAGAACGGATCGAAGATCGAGATCGCCTTGTCGGCGTCGATCCCGGGGCCGTTATCCGCGACCCGGAGCACCGCCTGCCCCTCGCTCTTCTCGACGGTCAGGACGATCCGCGCGTCCTTGGCATCGGCCAGCGCGTCGATGGCGTTCTGGACGAGGTTCATCACGATCTGCTGGACCGGTCCGGGCGTTCCGTAGGCCTGAACGACCGGGTCGCTGTCGAACACGATCTCCACCGGTGTCTTGGTGCCGCGCCGGACCCAGTCGGCGGCGGTCCGTGCGGTGGTGACCAGGTCGAAAGGCACCGGCTCGCCGCCGCCCCCGGCGCTCAGGCGGCGCAGGTCCTCGACGATGTCGCGAACCCTCTCGGCCCCTTCCTTCGCCCCCCGGATCGCCTCGCGCAGGTTGCTGACGGTGCGGTCCAGCCGCAGCTCTTCGCGCAGCGCGACGAGCTCGGGGCGGCTGGTGCCCGCCTGGACGGCGTCGAAATAGGTCTCGAACCGCGCAGTGTATTTCTCGAGCGCGTGGGTGTTGGCGTAGACGAAGCTGATCGGGTTGTTCAGCTCATGCGCGACGCCCGCCACGAGATGGCCGAGCGAGGCCATCTTCTCCTGCTGCACCAGCCGCGCCTGCGCCTGCTGCAACGCCATGTGGCTCGCTTCGAGCTCGCGATAGGCCGAGCGCAATTCGCCGACGGGACGGCCCACCAGCACGACGCCGCGGCTTCGGCCGCGGGTGTCGAGCCGAGGGCTGACGCTAACCTCGAGCGGCGTCGGCCCATCGGCGGTGGCGAACTCGACCTCGACCATGCGCGGCTGGCGATCCCGGATCACCTGGTCGAGGACGGCAAAGAGCATGTCGCGGGCATGGGGCTCCAGAAGGTCCGCAAGCTTCGAACCCGGCGCGGGATCGCTCGTCGTCCCGAGGATCGTGGCGATGGCGCCCCCGGTGCGCTCGATCAGCCGCGCGGTATCGACGACGATCAGGAGATCCGAGACCGAGGCCAGCACCGACGCCATGAAGCCGCGGATCTCGTCGAGCTCCTGGTTCTGGCGCTCCAGCAGGTTCTGGTAATCGACGAGCTCCGAAT
This sequence comes from Litorisediminicola beolgyonensis, assembly GCF_042679605.1. NCBI lineage: Bacteria > Pseudomonadati > Pseudomonadota > Alphaproteobacteria > Rhodobacterales > Paracoccaceae > Litorisediminicola > Litorisediminicola beolgyonensis. The sequence goes on along the minus strand of NZ_JBHTMU010000032.1, from coordinate 26,514 downwards.
AGGTGCGGTCCATCGCGGCGATCACGTCGCGCCACGTGTCTTCGCTCAGAGCGTGCACCGGGTCTCCGCCCGCCGGGGGTGTTGACTGGAAGTCCATGCCGCCACCCTATCGCCGGAGACGAAGGCTGCGCAAGAAACGGTCGTCACGATGCGCGTCGCGTCGAGAGATCACCGCCGCGCGGAAGAGCGGCCAACGGGCTGCCCCCCTGCCCCTGGCGTGTCGGTTAGAGGATCCCGCGCCTCATGCCACCGCCAGGGCGGCCGGAGACGCGATCTTCGAGAAGCGCACGAGGATGAGCGCGGTCCCGGTGATGCCGTTCTCCTCGAGCGTCCGGGTCAGGGTCGGCAGCGCCGTTTCCAGGTGCCGCTCCCGGGGCGTCGAGATGTTGCAGAGGATATCGACCCGAGTGTCGGCGGGCGCGCCACGCGAGAGCAACTCGGCCGAGATGCGCCCGGCGGCGTTCACGCCCATGTAGATCGCGAGCGTCGTGCCCGGACGGAACTGGGTGGCCCAGTCGGGGGCTGGATCGCCCGGGCGGCAGGTGCCGGTGGCCAGGAGGATCGCGTCGGTCTCACCGCGCTCGGTCAGGCTCCGCCCGAGGCTCGCGGCGGCGGCGCTCGCGGCGGTAATGCCCGGGACGATCTCGACCGCGATCCCGGCCTCGCGGGCGGCCTCGAGCTCTTCGGTCGCGCGGCCGAAGACCGACGGATCGCCGGATTTCAGCCGCACGACCCGGCGGCCGCGACGCGCCTCGGACACGATCAGCGCGCAGATCTTCTCCTGCGGCCAGGACGAGGCGCCGACCTCCTTGCCGACGAAGACCCGCTCGGCGTCGCGCCGCGCGAGCTCCAGCACGTCGGGATCGACGAGCCGGTCGTAGAAGATCACGTCCGCCTCCTGCAGCCGCTCGACCGCGCGCAGCGTCAGCAGATCGCGCGCGCCGGGTCCCGCGCCGACCAGCGCGATATGCCCCTCGCCCGCGCCCTCGGGCACGCGCCGCTCGGAGATCGCCGTCTTGATCCGCTGGGCGGCCTCGGCCTCGGCTCCCTGCCGGTGAAGCTGCGCGGGCGCGCCAGTGAAGACCCAGGCCCAGAAGGCGCGCCGCGTCGCCTGCGGCAGATGCTCCGCGACCGCGCCGCGCAGACGCCCCGCAAGACCGGCCAAGGCGCCGATCCGGGGCGGCAGCAGCGTCTCGATCTGCGTCTTGATCGCGCGCCCGAGAACCGGCGCGGTGCCTTCGGTGCCGATGGCCACGACGACCGGGTCGCGGTCGACGATCGAGGGGGTCGTCGCATCGCAGAGCTCGGGACGATCGACCACGTTCACCACCGCGCCACCCTCGCGGGCGAGCGCGTGCAGCGCGGCATCGGCGGCGGCGCAGCCCGTCGCGATGAAGGCCAGCGCGCTCCCGGCAAAGGTCTCGGGCGTGACCGGCCCGCTCAGCTGGCGCGCCCTTCCCTGCGCCACGAGCCCGCGCAGCTCGGGATCGAGGTCCTGCGCCACGAGAACGATCTCGGCATCGGTCTTGAGGATCAGCCGCGCCTTCTGCGCCGCCTGCTCGCCACCGCCCGCGATGACGACGCGGCGGCCCGTGGTGCGAATGAACATGGGAAAGGATTTCATGGCTCTGTCCTCTCTATTCAGCGGCTTCGCGCGGGGCGAACCGGTCGATCAGGGTGGTGATTTCGGGGCGGCAGGAGCCGCAGGTCAGACCCGCGCCCGTGGCCTCGCAGATGCGGTCGAGATCGGGGCCGACGGTGCCGATGGCCGCGAGAAGCGTGTTCGCGCCCACGCCCATGCAGGCGCAGACCGTCGGTCCCGGATCGAAGCCCGCGCCCCCGGCGCGCGCGGCGAGCACATCCCCCGCCGCCTGCCCGATCAGGCCCGCGACATGATCGCGCGCAACGGCGACCGGCTCGGGCGAGACGAAGAGCGCGGCGTCGAGCGTGCCGTCGGGCGCGGTGAAGGCCAGCCGGACCACGCCCGAGGCCGCATCGCTGAAAACCTGCGGCTCCGACCCGGTGCCGAAGAGGTCGCGGGCGAAGGCGGTCCAGTCCGCTTCCGCGCGCTCGCCCGCAAGCTCCATCCGCCAGCCGGTCTCGGACCGGACGCGCGCCCAATAGGCGGTGTCCGCCTCGGGTTTCCGCGCCGAGACCGCGAAGCCGTACCAGCCCGCCTCGAACGGCGTGACGGCAACCGCGCTCGCCTTGCTCTCGGGTTGGCCCGAGACCGCGTCGGTCATGGGCGCGACCAGCGCATCGACCCGGCCCGCCGAAGCTGTCTCTCCGGTCCAGTGCATCGGCGCGAAGGGCGCGCCGATGGCCGCATCCTCGCTGATCAACACGCGCAGGATGGCGCTGCCCTGCGGGCTCGTCACCCGCGCCAGACCGGCAGGCTCGAGCCCCACCGTCTCGGCATCCGAGGGATGGATCTGCAGGAACGGCTCGGCCAGGTGGCGCGACAGGCGCGGCGCGAGACCGGTGCGTGTCATGGTGTGCCACTGGTCCCTTGTCCGCCCGGTGTTGAGCCGGAACGGATAGCGCGGCGAGCGGCGGGTGGCGGGTGCCGCCTGCCGCACCGGGATGAGCCGCGCGCGACCGTCGGGGGTGAAGAACCGTCCGTCACCGAAGAACCGCCCGCCCGTGCGGTTGGCCGAGACCGGCCAGCGGACGGGCTCCAGCGCCTCGTACCCGGCATCCGACAGATCGGCGAGGCCGGAGATGTCGAAATCGCGCCCGAACCCTCCGGCGATCTTCGAGAGCGCGGCATGCTCGCGGAAGATCTCGGCGGGCGCGCGGTAGTCGAAGGCCTCGGCCCAGCCCATGCGCCGCCCCACCTCGGCGAAGATCGCCCAGTCGTGGCGGGCCTGCCCCGGCGCGGGGAGCGCCGGGCGCTGGCGGCTGATCGTGCGGTCGGAATTGGTGACGGTGCCGTCCTTCTCGCCCCAGCCGGTCGCGGGCAGGAGGACATCCGCGAGCCGCGCCGTGTCGGTCCGGGCGGTGATGTCCGAGACCACCGTGAAGGCGCACCCCCGGATCGCGTCGCGGACCGCGTCGGCATCGGGCATGGAGACGGCGGGGTTGGTCCCGGCGATCCAGAGCGCCTTGATCCGTCCGTCGCCCACGGCGCGGAACATCTCGACCGCCTTCAACCCGGCGCTCTCGGCCATGGCGGGCGCGGACCAGAAGCTTCGCACCGCCGCGCGATGCCCGGCATCCTCGAGATCGAGATGCGCCGCGAGCATGTTGGCCAGCCCGCCGACCTCGCGCCCGCCCATCGCGTTGGGCTGGCCGGTGACGCTGAAGGGCCCTTGGCCGGGCTGGCCGAGCCGGCCGGTGGCGAGATGGCAGTTGAGGATGGCGTTGACCTTGTCCGAGCCGGTGCTGGACTGGTTCACGCCCTGGCTGAACACCGTCACCGTGCGCTCGGTCGCGGCGAACATCCGGTAGAACCGCGCGACATCCCCCGCGGCGAGCCCCGTCGCGTCGATCTGGTCGGCGGAGGCGGCACGGAAGGCCTCGTCGAACCCGGTCGTGTGCTCGAGGAGGAAGCGCATGTCGAGCGCGCCCACCTCGCGCAGATGCGCAAAAAGCCCGTTGAAAAGCGCGACATCCGTGCCGGGGCGCAGCTTCAGATGCAGATCGGCGATCTCGCAGGTCGCGGTGCGGCGCGGATCGACGACGACGACCTTGGTGCCGCGCTCGGCGCGCGCCGCGGCGAGCCGCCGGAAGAGCACCGGGTGGCACCAGGCCATGTTGGAGCCCACCAGCACCACCAGATCGGCCTCTTCGAGATCGTCATAGATGCCGGGCACCGTGTCGGTGCCGAAGGCGCGACGGTGGCCCGCGACGGTCGAGGCCATGCAGAGCCGCGAGTTGGTGTCGATATTGGCCGAACCGATGAAGCCCTTCATCAGCTTGTTGGCGACGTAGTAATCCTCGGTCAGAAGCTGGCCCGAGACGTAGAAGGCCACGCTGTCCGGACCGTGCTTGGCGATGGTCTCGGAGAACCGTGTCGCGACGAGATCGAGCGCGGTGTCCCAGCCGGTCTCGACTCCGTCGACGCGCGGCGCGAGGAGCCGCTCCTCCAGCCCCACGGTCTGCCCGAGCGCCATCCCCTTCGAGCAGAGCCGCCCTCGGTTGGCCGGATGCGCCGGATCGCCCTCGACGCCCAGGCCCCCGGCGCCGTCGGGCCGCAGGAGCACCCCGCAGCCGACGCCGCAATAGGGACAGGTCGAACGGACCTGAGGGAGACCGGCGCCGTCCATCACGCGGCCTTTTCGCCGAGGACAGACGCCTCGATCAGGATGCGCCCTTGGGCGACCTTGACCGCGTAGGTCGCGATCCGCCCCTCGTCCGCGCCCTGCGCCGCGCCGGTCTCGAGATCGAAGACCCAGTTGTGCAGCGGGCAGGTCACCTTCTGGCCATGCACGATCCCCTCGGCCAGAGGTCCGCCCTTGTGCGGGCAGGCATTCGCGGTGGCGAAGACCGTCGCCTCGTCGGTGCGGAAGACCGCGATGCAGCCCTGAGCGGTCTTCAGCTTGCGCGCGCCACGGACGGGGATGTCCTCGAGCGCCCCGATATCGATCCAGCTCATTCCGCGGCCTCCAGTGTCAGGTCTGCGATCGGCGCGAACTTGCGCGCCTCCTCGTCCCGGGCGCGTTCGGCCCAGGGGTCTTTCTGGTAGATGCTCTGGCTCAGCTCGAAGGCGGCGATCAGGCGCGCGCGCTCCTCCGGGACCGACAGCGTCTCGCGGACCCAGTCGAGCCCGACCTTGGCGATCCACTTGTAGGGCCGGTCGAGATACTTGGCGTTCTCGCGGTAGAGCTGGACGAAGGCGATGGTCCAGGCGAGCGCCTCTTCCTCGGTGGCGACCTTCACCAGCGGCTCGGTCTCCTTGACGTCCATGCCCGCCGCGCCGCCGACGCCGACCTCGAAGCCACTGTCGACGCAGACCACGCCCACATCCTTGCAGGTCGCTTCCGCGCAGTTGCGCGGGCAGCCCGAGACGGCGAGCTTGACCTTGTGCGGCGTCCAGGAGCCCCAGAGCGCCTTTTCCAGCTTGATCCCGAGCCCGGTGGAATCCTGCGTGCCGAACCGGCAGTGATCGGTGCCGACACAGGTCTTAACCGTCCTGAGGCCCTTGGCATAGGCATGGCCCGAGACGAGCCCCGCGCGGTTCAGATCGGCCCAGATCGCGGGCAGATCTTCGCCCCGGACGCCCAGAAGGTCGATCCGCTGGCCGCCGGTCACCTTGACGGTCGGCACGTTGTATTTCTCCGCCGCGTCGGCGATGGCGCGCAGCTCGGTCGCGCTGGTGATCCCGCCCCACATCCGCGGCACGACGCTGAAGGTGCCGTCCTTCTGGATGTTGGCGTGCTTGCGCTCGTTGACGAAGCGCGATTGCGGGTCGTCCTGGTAGTCGACCGGCCAATCGGCGAGCAGGTAGAAGTTCACCGCCGGACGGCAGACATGGCAGCCATTGACCGTGGACCAGCCGAGCTCCTGCCAGACCGCCTGCTGCGACTTCAGCTCCTGCGCCTTGATCAGGCGGCGCACGTCCTCGTGGGTGAGCTCGGTGCAGCCGCAGACCGGCTGGGCGGTCGGACGCTCGAAGGCGTCCCCGAGCGTCACCGCCAGAAGCTGTTCGACCAGCCCGGTGCAGGTCCCGCAGGACCCCGAGGCCTTGGTCGTGGCGCGCACCGCGTCGAGCGAGCCCGCGCCTCCTTCGATCGCCTCGACGATCCGGCCCTTGCACACGCCGTTGCAGCCGCAGATCTCTGCGTCAGCCGGTAAGGCTGCAACGGCCGCCATAGGGTCCAGCGCGGCGCCACCCTGGAAGCTCGGACCGAAGATCAGCGTGTCGCGCATCCCGGAGACGTCGGTCCTGTCCTTGATGAGGCCGTGGAACCAGGCGCCGTCGACCGTGTCGCCATACATGACCGCGCCGATGACGCGGTTGTCCTGCAGGACGAGGCGCTTGTAGACGCCGCGCGCCGGGTCGCGGAAGACGATGTCCTCGCGGTCGTCGCCCTCGGCGAAATCGCCGGCGCTGAAGAGATCGCAGCCGGTGACCTTGAGCTTGGTCGAGGTCTCGCGATTGGCAAAGGCCGCCTCGGCGCCCGCAAGGGTCGCGGCCGCCACCTTGGCCTGGTCGTAGAGCGGCGCGACGAGGCCGAAGATCTGGCCGTCATGCTCGATGCATTCGCCGATGGCGAGGATATCCGGGTCGCTCGAGACCATCTGGTCGTCGACATGGATGCCGCGCCCGGTGGCGAGCCCGGCCTCGGCGGCGAGCGCCGTCGCCGGACGGATGCCCACGGCCATCACCAGGAGATCGCAAGGCAGCTCCCGCCCATCCTCGAGCCGGAGCGCAGTCACGCGCCCGTCCTCGCCGAGGATTTCCCTGGAATTGGTCGAGACCAGCACCTTGATGCCGCGACCCACCAGATCCTTGCGCAGGAGATACCCCGCCGCCTCGTCGAGCTGCCGCTCCATCAGATGCCCCATCAGATGGACCACCGTCACATCCACGCCGCGCGCATGCATGCCCGCCGCGGCCTCGAGCCCGAGAAGCCCGCCGCCGATCACCACGGCCTTTTTGCCCTCGCCCAGCGCCATCATCCGCTGGGTGTCCTCGAGGTCGCGATAGGCGATCACGCCGTCCAGATCGTGGCCGGGCAGCGGGATGATGAACGGGGTCGAGCCAGTGGCGATCACCAGCTTGTCGTAGGGCACATGCCCGTTCTCGCCCTCGACCACCTTCATCTCGCGGTCGATCCGCAGAACCCGCTCGCCGAAACGGCAGGTCACGCCCTTGGCCTCGTAGAAGCCCGCGTCGTGGGTGACGATCTCCTCGTAGGTCTTCTCGCCCGAGAGGACGGGCGACAGCATGATGCGGTTATAGGTGCCGCGCGGCTCGGCGTTGAAGAGCGTGATGCTCCATCCGCCCGCATCCGCGACATGCTCGACGAGCCGTCCCGCCGCCATGCCTGCGCCGATGATGACAAGGTTTTTCATTGGCTTACTCCGCTGCAATCGGTTTGGGGGCGGGTTTCGACCTGGGCTTGGCGCCGTGCTCGTATTCCTCGAGGAAATCGAGCACCTCCTGCCGGTAGGCGTAGTAGTCGGGATGCTCGAGCAGCGCCGTGCGCGTTCTCGGGCGCGGCAGCTTCACATCGGTGATCTTGCCGATGGTGGCGTTCGGACCGTTGGTCATCATCACCACCCGGTCGGCCAGAAGGATCGCCTCGTCGACATCGTGGGTGACGCAGATCGCGGTGACCTTGGTCCGCGACCAGACCTCCATCAGCACCTCCTGCAGCTCCCAGCGCGTGAGGCTGTCGAGCATGCCGAAGGGTTCGTCCAGGAGCAGGAGCTTGGGGCTGAGCGCGAAGGCCCGCGCGATCCCCACCCGCTGCTTCATGCCGTTCGAGAGCTCCGAGGCGGGCTTGTCCATCGCATCGGCAAGGCCCACCCGTTCGAGATAGTACTCGACCACGTCCTGCCGCTCGGCGCGGCTGGCCTTGGGGTAGACCTTGTCGGCCCCGACCGAGACGTTCTCCCTGGCGGTGAGCCAGGGAAAGAGGCTCGGCGCCTGGAAGACCACCGCGCGCTCGGGATCGGCGCCCTCGACATGGCGTCCGTCGAGCTTGATCGCGCCGCTCGAGATGTCGTTCAGTCCGGCGGCCATGGTCAGCACCGTGGACTTGCCGCATCCCGAATGCCCGATCAGCGAGATGAACTCGCCGCGGTCGATCTTGAGGTCGAAATCCTCGACCACCGTCAGCGGACCCTTGGGGGTCGGATAGACCTTGTTGAGCTGGCTGAAATCGAGGAAGCGCGTGTCGATCAGCCCGTCCTGCGCCTTGGCCACCGCCGCCGGAACGCCGTGGATCGGCGTGACGTCCGGCAGCATCCGGCTGCCCTCGATCCGGGCCTTGATACCCACATCCATCAGGAACTTGGTCACATCCGCCCTGAGACGCTTGAAGGTCGCGTCATGGTTCATCGCGGTGCGGTCGCGGGGGCGCGGGATGGTGACGCGGAACTCGTCGCCGAGGCTCCCATCGGGATTGAGCGCGATGATCCGGTCGGCCAGAACGATGGCCTCGTCGACATCGTTGGTGATGAGGACGCAGGTCTTCTTGTCCCCCTCCCAGATCCGCTCGATCTCGTCGGCGATATTGGCGCGGGTCAGCGCGTCGAGCGCCGAGAGCGGCTCGTCGAGGAGCAGCACTTCGGGGTTCATCGCCAGCGCCCGGGCGACGTTCACCCGCTGGCGCATGCCGCCCGAGAGCTCCGCCGGACGGCGGGTCGCGGCGTGGCTCAGCCCCACCATGGAGACATAATGGTCGACCTTCGCAGCCTTCTCCTGGGCCGAGAGGCCAGGGAAGATCGCATCGACCGCCAGCGCGACATTGCCGTTCACCGTGAGCCACGGCATCAGCGAGTAGTTCTGGAAGATCACGCCGCGCTCGGGACCCGGGCCGGTGATCTTCTCTCCGCGGAAGCTCACGGTGCCGCGGCTCGGCGTGTCGAGACCGGCCAGAAGGTTGATCAGCGTCGTCTTGCCGGTGCCGGAGAAGCCGAGAAGCACGAGGAACTCGCCCTCCTCGACCTCAAGAGTGATGTCCCGCAGCACCTCGGTCCGGCCTGCGCCGTCGCCGAAGCTTTTCGAGACGTGATCGAGTGACAGGATGCCCATGGGTTGCTGTCCTCAGCGATGGTTGGTGAAGGTGAAGAGCGACTGGATGGCGAACATCAGACGGTCGAGCAGGAAGCCGATGATGCCGATGGTCAGCACCGCGACCATGATCTTGGCGAGCGACTGCGAAGAGCCGTTCTGGAACTCGTCCCAGACGAATTTGCCCAAGCCGGGGTTCTGCGCCAGCATCTCGGCGGCGATCAGGACCATCCAGCCCACCCCCAGCGACAGACGCAGGCCGGTGAAGATCAGCGGCAGCGCCGAGGGCAGCACCAGCTTGGTGATCTTGGTCCAGGTGCCCATCTTCAGCACCTTCGAGACGTTCACCAGGTCCTTGTCGATCGAGGCCACGCCCAGCGCGGTGTTGATAAGCGTCGGCCAGAGCGAACAGAGCGTCACGGTGATCGCCGAGTTCAGGAACGACTTCGAGAACATGCCGTCATTGGTGACGTAGACCGCCGAGACGACCATGGTGACAATGGGCAGCCAGGCGAGCGGCGAGACCGGCTTGAAGATCTGGATGATCGGGTTCAGCGCCGCGTTGGCCATCGGCGAGAGCCCCGCAGCGATGCCCAGGGGGATGGCCACCGCCGAAGCGATCAGGAAGCCGAAGAACACCGTCCGGATCGAGGTCCAGATCTGGCTGTAATAGCTTGGCGCGCCGGTATATTCGCGGGTGATCGGCTCCTTGCCCTGCGCCTCGCGGCGCTCGTTGAGCTGCGCGACCTTGGCTTCGAACGCCGCGCGGCTTTCGCCCTTCTGCACCGCGTCCTCGTGCAGGTTGACGGCCTCTTCCCAGACCTGCGCCGGCCCCGGGATCGCGCCGAGCGAGGTTTGCACGGTCGGCGCCAGCGCCGCCCAGAGCGCCAGGAACCCGGCAATGGCCAGAAGCGGCACCCCCAGAAGACGCCAGATCTCGGACATCTGGGCCTTGGGGTTGTCTCCAGCCGCGGCTTTCAGGACGGGGGTCATCCAGGAGAGACCCAGAACCTGGAACCAGCGGTCGGCCTTGGTGATGCGGGAGAAGAGACGCTCGCGGCGCGCTTCCTTGTCTGCGGCTTTCGAAAAGCCGGGATCGACGGCGGTCATGGGCTCGGATCCTTGCGTATCTGAATGAGAGAGAAGGACCGGCCCGCCAGAATAAGGAGGCGGGCAGACCGGTCCCGGATGCAGGGGCGCTTAGCCCTGCACCTCGTTGCCGACGACGATCTGCTCGCCCTTCAGGCCGATGGGCAGGCTCTCGAGATAGGCGTTGGGCGTGCGGCCGTCATAGGCGATGCCGTCGATGATATCCTCGGCGGGCGTCGCTTCCTTGTAGCCGTCGCTGTCCCAGGGGAAATCGGCCTCATCCGCCAGCCCTTCATCGACCAAGAGACGCGCGGCCTCGAGGTAGATCTCGGGCTTGTAGACCGACTTCGCGACCTCGTCGTACCACTCGTCCGTCTTCGCCTCGGCGATCTGGCCCCAGCGGCGCATCTGGGTCAGGTACCAGACCGCGTCCGAGTAATAGGGATAGGTCGCGTTGTAGCGGAAGAAGACGTTGAAATCGGGCACCTCGCGGGTGTCGCCCTTCTCGTATTCGAACGTGCCGGTCATCGAGTTGGCGATGACCTCCTGGTCCGCTCCGACATATTCGGGACGCGAGAGGATCTCGACCGCCTCGGGCCGGTTGGCGTTGTCGTTCTCGTCGAGCCACATCGCCGCGCGGATCAGCGCCTTGACCACCGCGAGCGTGGTGTTCGGGTTCTCCTCGGCGAATTCGGCGGTGATGCCGAAGACCTTCTCGGGGTTGTTCTTCCAGAGCTCGTAATCGGTGATCACCGGCACGCCGATGCCCTTGAAGACCGCTTGCTGGTTCCAGGGCTCGCCCACGCAATAGCCGTGGATCGTGCCCGCCTCGAGCGTCGCGGGCATCTGCGGCGGCGGGGTCACCGACAAGAGCACATCGGCGCCGATCTGGCCGGTGATGTTCTCGGGCGAGTAGTAGCCCGGCTCCAGACCGCCCGCCGCCAGCCAGTAGCGCAGCTCGTAATTATGGGTCGAGACCGGGAAGACCATGCCCATGTTGAAGGGCTTGCCCTCGGATTTGAACTGATCGACCACCGGCTTCAGCGCCGAGGCCGAGATCGGGTGCTGGGGACGGCCGTCCTCCATCGTGGGGACGTTGGGCTTCATCATCTCCCAGACCTCGTTCGAGACGGTGATGCCGTTGCCGTTCAGGTCCATCGAGAAGGGCGTGATGATATGCGCCTCGGTGCCGAAGCCGATGGTCGCCGCCAGGGGCTGACCGGCCAGCATATGCGCGCCGTCGAGCTGGCCGTCGATCACACCATCGAGCAGCACCTTCCAGTTGGCCTGTGCTTCGAGCGTGACAAAGAGCCCCTCGTCGAGGAAATAGCCCTGTTCATAGGCCACCGCGAGCGGCGCCATGTCGGTGAGCTTGATGAAGCCGAAGGTCAGCTCGTCCTTCTCGAGATCGAGCATTTCGGCGGCGGCGGAATTGGCCATGAGCGCGGCAAACGCAACGCCTGTCAGGATTTTGGTCATCGGGTATGTGCCCCTGTGATGGTCGCCCGCTGGCGACGAAGAAACGAAAAAAGCCGCAAGACCGGCCCGGCGCGGGATGCGCTGGGTGGGTCGAGCGGCTGTGCTCGGATCGCCCTATCGTGGGAGGAGGTAAGAGCGCCGTTGCTCTTGGAGTTGATCTAAGCCCCGGCGGCGCGCGCTTCGCAAGACCGCGTTTGAATTTTTCCGCAGCGCAGCATCGCGGCGCACGGGACTGCCCGGAAATTGGTCAGTTCTGCGCGTCGGGATCAAAAACGCGGCCATCGAAGAACCGGTTTTCGCCCAGGATCAGCCGTCCGTTCACCGCCGCGACGGCGGTGCCGTCGGCGATTCCGCCCTCGACCTTCTCGGAGGCGCCGGGAAGAATCGCCCCGACATCGGCCAGGTGGCGACGGTAGAGATCGGTTCGGAAGACGGATTTCGCGGCCCGGATCGCGGCGCTTTTCTCAAGCCCGAGCCGCCCCGCCATCTGCGCGCCGATCCACGCCGCCTGGCTGCGCCACGGAAAGGTGGCCGCACCCGCGTGATATTCGATGAAGCCCGGGCAGTCGCGCGCCTCGCCCCGCCCGTTGACCACCAGACGCCCCGTGAAGGCGCGGTCGATGATGTCGGGCGCAAGATCGAGATAGGGCTCGCGGGCCAGAAGCTCGGCCGCCGTTGTGTTGGCCCCGCCGGTCCCGAGCCAGTGCCCCGCCTTCCAGATCGCCCGCATCAGGCGGCCTGTCAGGTCGGGGTTCTCCTCGGCCCAGCCGGTCCGCACCGCCAGGACCTTTTCAGGGGCAAAGCTCCAGATCGCGCGGCCGGGCAGCAGGATGGTCCCTGCCCCGCTCTCCACCGATTTCGACCCCCAGGGCTCGCCCACGCAAAAGGCGTCGATCTCGCCTTCGGCCAGCGCCTCGGCCATGAGCGGCGGCGGGACGGTGCGGATCGTGAGCCCCTGCGGCGCGGGCAGACCCGAGGCCGACAGCCAATAATAGAGAAGCTCGGCATGCATCGAGAACGGAAACGGCACGCCGATGCGCAAATCGCTACCCGAGGCCGCGATCAGCGCCCGCGCGGCGGCCGCCGCATCGCTGAAGGCAAAAGGGTCGGCTGCGTCCCGCACGCGCTCTGCCAAGGCGGTGCTCGTGCCGATGACGGTGCCGTTGACCGACATCACCATCAGCGCCGAGATCGCCGAGGCCACCCCGCCGATCCCCAGAGCCATCGCCACCGGCACCGGCGACAGCAGATGCGCCGCCTCGACCGCGCCGAAGGCCAGCATGTCGCGCAGCGACGACCAGGACGGCGCCCGCACCAGGTCGAGCTTCAGGCCCTCTTCTCGGGCGAAGCCCATTTCCTCTGCCGCGATGAGCGGCGCGGCATCGGTGAGCGGGATGAACGCGACGGACAGATGCGTCAGCGTCATGACAGCAGATCCGCCGCGGTCACCAGCGCCGCCGCGACGTCGCGGATCTTCTTGCCCTGGTCCATCGCCGCCTTGCGCAGAAGCGCGTAGGCCTCGTCCTCGCTGATCCCGCGGGCCTTCATCAACAGACCCTTGGCGCGGTCGATGATCTTGCGCTCCTCGAGCGCGCGCTTGGTCTCGGCCAGCTCGTCGCGCATCCGGCGGAACATGTTGAAGCGCGCGACCGCGGCAGAGATCACCGGCCGGATCCGCTCGGGCCGGAGATCGCCCACCACATAGGCCGACACCCCCGCCTCGATCGCGGCCTTGGTCAGCGTCTCGCCGCTCTTGTCGACGAAGACCGCGACCGGCCGGTCGAGCGGCGAGGTCGCCAGCGTCAGCTCCTCGATCATGTCGCGGGTCGGGCTGGTCAGATCGACGATCACAAGGTCCGGCGCGATGTCGAGAATGCGCCGCGCCACGCTCGACACCTCGGAAATCACGTGGATGTCGTTGTCCCCCGCCTCGCGCAGGCTGTCGACGATCATGATGGCGCGATCACGATCCGGCTCGACGACGATGATCGACAGTTTCTCAGACATGTGCCGAAGATGCGGAGTTTTCGCGGCTGCGGCAATTCCATTCTGCGCCGCAGCGACGGAGCGCCGCGGATGGCGGGCTTTGCCGGTTCTGAAACGCCACTGTCCGCCCTGAATTTGGGCGGCGCATGCGAACAGTAACGGCAGAGACAGCGCCGTCTCGGGCCTGATCAGCGGATGGTCGCCCCTTTGGACTGCCTTTCGGCAGTCGCCTCGGCGCGCCCCGCCCTCAGACCAGCGCCAGCACCGGGCGCGTCGGCGGCACACAGGGCCGGGACGCGATGTCCCGCCCGATCCGGATCGCGGCCTTGCGCGTCGCCACCCTGGCGGCACGCGGTCCGAAGGCCTGTTCGGCCCGGTGCGTCCGGAGCCGCGGCACCTTGGCGAAGAGCCCCTCGCGATCCGGCGCGCTCAGCGCCCCGACGGCCTGCGGCCCGGGATAGAAGCTTTCGGTCTGCGCGCCCTCGGCAAAGATCACCTCGTGGCAATCGAAAAGCAGGTGGAAATAGCTCACCTTCTTGCAGCCCGCCGCCACGCGCGCGAGCGGCGTCGAGGTCAGATGCGTCGCGCGCAGGAACAGAGGCTCGCCGTCCTCATCCTCGATCAGCATGCAATGCTGCGGCGAGACCCAGAGATCGCGGGTCGCGCCGAAACTGCCCTTGCGCAGCAGGACCGGGCAGCGTCGGGGATTGCTCTCCAGATCGGCGCGCTGGTAGACGGTCCGGCTGATCCAGCGGATCGGCTGCGGTCCATGATCGCGCGTCTCGACCAGATCGCCCTCGCGCAGGTCCTCGACCGCGCGCTCGCCCTCCGGGGTCCGGATCCGCGTCCCCCGCACCAGGCAGGCGACCATGGTGTTCTCGGCGGTATAGGACGAGTTGTTGGCCGAGGCGCTGGTGAAGGTCAGGCTGCCGGTGCCGAAGCTCGCATTGTCGGAGTAATCGACCGCCCGGCCCCCGAGCGTCGTCGTGTTCGACTGGTTGAGGATGCCGTCATCGGCCTGGTCGGCATGGATCTCCCAGACATTGTCATAGAAGGCCGAGAGGTCGATGCGGTCGTTGTTGGTGGCGTTGCCGTCGCTGATCGTGCCGGTATTGCCGAAGTTGAAATCGGTGATCGTGTCGTTGCCGTCGCCGGCCACGTAGACGAACAGGTCGTTCCCGTCGCCGCCGGTGACCAGATCGTCACCCTCGTTGCCGCGCAGCGTGTCGTCGCCCGTGCCGCCATCGATGGTGTCGTTGCCCTGGCCGGACAGGATCTGGTCGTTGCCGTCGCCGCCCGAGATCAGGTCGGCCTCGGTGCCGGTATCTACGAGCAGGTCGTCCCCGGTGCCGCCCTCGATCGTGTCGACCCCGGCGCCGCCGTCGATCGTGTCGTTGCCCGCGTCACCGCGGAGCGAGTCGTTTCCGGCGCGGCCCTGGATCGAGTCGTTGCCTTCGCCGCCGACGACCGTGTCCGCCCCGCCACCGGCAACGAGCGTGTCGTTGCCGATGCCGCCGTCGATGTAATCCGCGCCCGATCCGCCGGTGATCGTGTCGTTGCCCTCGAGACCGTAGAGCACGGTCCCCGAGGTCGTCGAGGAGGCATTGAACGTGTCGCCATAGCTCGTGCCGGTGATGGCCTCGATCTGGCTGAAATTGCCGAAACCTGCGGTGCCGTCGAAATCGTAATTGCCCGCCTCGTTTCCGGTGAAATTGACCGTGACACCCTGCGTGGCCGACCAGGTGCTGAACGCGATGATGTCGAAATCGGTGCCGCCCTCGCCGCCATAGATCTCGTCATATTCGTGGTCGTCGGTGATCGTGAACGTGTCCGAACCGTCACCGCCATAAAGCGTGTCCGACCCGAAATGCCCCGCGAGCACGTCGTCGCCCGTGCCGCCGTAGATGGTGTCGTTGCCGCCGCCGCCGATGATGGTGTCGTTGCCATCCTCGCCGTAGATCAGGTCGTTGCCGTTGTCGGTTCCGCCGTAACTCCCGATCGAGTCGTTGCCGGTGCCGCCATAGACGGTGTCGTTGCCGTCGCCGGTGAAGATCGTGTCGTTCCCGGCGCCGCCCACCAGCACGTCGTTGGTGCCGTTGCCGACGAGGCTGTCGGCGCCGTCATGGCCGATCACGAGATCGGCGATCCCGTCATTCGTGCCCTGCAGCGTGTCGTTGCCGTCGGTGCCGAGAACGAGCTCGTAGGTGGTGCCGTTGAAGATCGCCCGCTCGACACCGATCAGGCGGTCGGTGCCGTCGCGATCGGCGACCGTGTCGACGACGATCAGCTCGCCGCTCGGCCCGTAGTCGAAGACGTATTCGCCCGGAGCGCCCTTGAAGATGACCGTGTCGGTCCCGGCGCCGCCGGTGATCGTGTCGTTGCCCTTGCCCGCGATGATCGTGTCGTTGCCGCCACCCGCGTTGATCGTGTCATTGCCGGCGCCGCCATCGATGACATCGGCACCCGAGGTGATCGAATCACCGTTGGAGTCGGTATAGCCGACCCCCATCGAGTCGTTGCCGGTCGTGCCATCGACCGCTTCGAGGAAGTTCCCCGCGACCCGGTCGGCGCCCATGTCGCCGCTGTTGATCTCGACCGAGTTCAGCGACAGCGTCTGGATCGGCTTCGCGGTCAGCGCCGCCTGATCGGCGTTGTTGGTGATCTCCGGCGCGAGGTAGGTCTTGCCGGTCACGTCTTGGAAAATCACCGCGGTGATGGTCGCGGTCGTGCCGTCGATATAGGTGATCGTCGCGTTGTAAGTGACGACAACATCGAAGTTTTGTGCGGCTCCCCCGTCGATCCGGAAGGAGTCGTATCCGCCGCCGTTATCGGTGTCGTAGGTGTTGTTGTCGTCTTCGGTGAGACGTTCGGGGGTCAGGTCGTGGACGTGATTGTAGAGACCGTCCGACCACGATCCGTAGGTTCCGAGGATCGCGTTCGGGTTCTCGGCAAACTCGTTGCCCTGGGTCGTATCGATGATACTGAGTTGACCCAGGTAGATGACTTCGAAATTTGTCGCCACGTCTCTCGCCTTACTCGCTACGTCGAAACACGCCCGCGATCCGAGGGCGTCTCTAACGGCATGAGTACAAAGACAATCTGGCGATCATGCGGCGCATTACGGCTATTTCTGCAAAAGCGCATCTTCGACTTGTTTTCTTCGAGCCGCCGGGATGCGACCCTCGAAATGGGCCACGGTACACAGTCGGAACTGTCCATCCTCTAGCGTAAGCGCGATGTGATCCCCAAAAACTCGCCGGGTTTTGGAGGGGGTCGTCCCATCAAAGCCGGCGACACTCCAAGAGGGCCAACCGTCGCAGCCAGAGCCGAATGTATGCAGCGTCGGACCGATCCATCAATGTTCCGGCCTGTCGCCGACTGACGACTATGTGGAGCCAGTCGCCCGCCCTCTTCGATACCGACTAAAAAGACCGGGCGCTTGAAGCGCCCGGCCTTCCTCTCTCGGAGAGAGATCAGCCGACGAGGCCGCCGTCGTCGCGCCAGACCGCGATCACGGTCGAGCGCGGCAGGCCCTCGCCGTCGGGGAAGGAGCCGCCCGGGTGCTGGATGCCGACGAACATCGTCTTGCGGTCCGTCGACCAGCAGAGCCCGGTGACCTCCGACCCGTTCGGTCCGGTCAGGAAGCGCTCGATCTGGCCGGTGGCCGGGTCGCCCGCGAGCATCTGGTTGTTGCCCTGGCCTTCGAACTCGCCCTCGTTGCTGTCATCCCCGTCGGTCTGGATCCACAGAAGCCCCGAGCTGTCGAACATCATCCCGTCGGGCGAGTTGAACATGTTGCCCTCGGTGACATTGGACGAGCCCTTGTAGGCGCCCTCGCCCACAACCGGGTTCCCGGCCATGACGTAGAGATCCCAGCGGAACGCATCCATCGCGTGATCGTCATTGGCCGGGAACCAGCGCACGATCTGGCCGTAATTGTTGACCTCTCGCGGGTTCGGACCGTTGACCGAGGTGTCGTCGCCCCCGGCATTGGGCTTCACGCCGCGGTTCTTGTTGTTGGTGAGCGACGCGTAGCCCTCGGCGGCGATCGGGTTCACCTGGACCCATTCCGGCCGGTCCATCGTCGTGCCGCCCACGGCCGAGGCCGCCATGCGGGTGAAGATCAGGATCTCGGCGGCGTCCATGCCGGTGGTCTCGGGCGTCAGCGCCAGCCATTCGCCCGTCCCGTCGGGATGGAACTTGGCGACAAAGAGCTCGCCATCGTCCAGAAGGTGATCGGTGTCGCCGCCGGGGCTGTAGACGCCATTCGAGCGGTACTTGTAGAGATACTCGCCCCGCTCGTCGTCGCCCATATAGACCACCACGCGGCCATCGGGCGCGAGCGTCACGGCGGCGTTCTCGTGCTTGATGCGGCCAAGCGCGGTGCGCTTGACCGGGGTCGAGGTCGGATCGGAGGGATCGATCTCGGTCACCCAGCCCTGCCGGCGCGGCTCGGCGGGGTTCTTCGAGACGTCGAAGCGGGCGTCGAACTTGTGATATTCGTAGCCCCAGCCCTCGTGGCCGATGCCGTAGCGGGCGTAATCCTCGGGCAGCTCGGCCTCGGGATCGGTGGAGCCGAAATAACCGTTGAAGTTCTCTTCGCAGGTCAGATACGTGCCCCAAGGCGTCGGACCGGAGCCGCAATTGTTCATCGTGCCCATCGGCGCAATGCCTTCGGGATCGGCCTCGGTCTGGAGCAGCGCGTGCCCCGCGGCGGGACCGGCAAAGCGCATCGGCGTGTTGTGGTCGATCCGGCGGTTGAAGGGCGAGTCGACCACCACCTCATAGCCACCGCCGTCCTTGGGCGCGACTTCCATCACCGTCACGCCCTGGATGCGCTGAAGCATCAGCACGTCGTCGGCGCTCTGCGGCACGCCCTCGGATTGCGGCAGGTTGGTCTTGAGATTGGCATACTCGCTGTTGACCGCGATCACCTCGTGGCCATCGATCGAATAGAGCCACATCCCGTCGGTGTTCTCGCCGAAGACATGCTGGGCGGTCTCGGCATCGTGGCCGGTCTCGGGGTCGAACGCGCCCGCGCTCGAGGTCAGCGGATCGCCCCAGCGCACCACCGGCGCCCAGCTGTAGCCCTCGGGCACATGCACGGTGGCGTCGGTGAAGATCGGGATCGGCGTGAAGGCGAAGCGCGAGGCCGCCTGCGCCTCGGCCGAGGTCGAGGACAGGAGCGTGCCCGCCCCCATCACCGCCGCGCCCGAGCCGAAGGCGAGGACGCCGCCGAGGAAGCCGCGCCGCGAGATCGCCTCGTCGACGACCGCGTCGAAATCGCAGGCATCGGGGCGCGGGTTGTTCAGTTCGTCCCAATCATCTGCGGACAGGTCGCGTGGATCGATATCTTTCATCTGGTCCCTCCCGAGGACTGTTTCGGCCACGGCCCTGTCGGTCGGCCGGGCGAGAGTGAAATGCGGGCCCGATACAGGCCCGCGGTGAGCGTGACACCGACAGGTACACCCCGCCGAATGAAAGGAGCATGACGCTCGGCGCGACAGCGCGAAAAAATCTACGAGTTAAATAAATTCAAAGGCTTGCCGGGCAGACCGAAGATCCGGGCGCGCGCCCGGACCCGGCTCCGCCGAGACCGCTGCAATGGTGTGAAGATCGCCTCCCCTCGATCCCGCCCAGCATAACACAGGACGCCCCCGGCCCCTCAGTCAAAACGCAGGTGGAAATGCTGGGGATGTGGCGTACCGCCCGTGTCGATCTGGCCCGCCGCCCCCTCGGCCCGACGCAGACCCGGACGCGCGATCAGCGGCCTCAGGATCGCCGGGATCAGCGCCTTGTTGATCGCCGCGCCAAAGCAGCTGTGCATGCCGTAGCCCCAGATGATGTACTCCTCCCAGGGCCGGTCGGTGCGAAACCGCGTCGGCTGGGCGATCCGCGTGCGGTCGAACAGCGCCGACTGCGTCGCGGCAAAGACGATCTGGCCCTTGCGCACCTGAACCGCCCGCAAGGTCGAACGCGCGATCACCGTGTCGCGCGTGGCGCGCCGGTAGATGATCGGGCTGTGCGGGTTGAAGCGCAGCGCCTCCCAGAGGAACTGCTCGAAGACCGGATCGCATTCGCGCGCGGCCCGATGCGCCCGCGCCAGGACCTCGGGCCGCCGCAAGAGCTCGTCGAGCGCCAGGCAGCAGGCCTTCGAGATGGTCGGGATCGCCCCGATCAGGATCCCCAGAAGATTGTTGCGGATGCCGAGATCGTCCATCCCGGGTGTCTCCGCCCTTTGCAGCGCAAGACAGCGGTCGAGGATGGTCTCACCCCGCTGCCCGCTTGCTTTCCGTTCGGCGACAGCCCGGTCGAGCGTGTCGCGCAGACCCGCCGCATGGGCCATCGCGCGCGCCTCCAGGTCGGGATCGGCGGGCAGGTCCTCGAAGAGGTACCAGAAGAGCTCGGTCGTCCAGCGCTGCATCTCGTCGGGCCTGCCGCCGACGCCGAAATAGCGCTCGGTCATGTCCCAGGGAACATGCCGCGACAGCGCCGGGACCAGGTCGATCTCGCCCTCCGCCTCGGCGACGATCCGCTCCGACAGCGACGCGGCGCGCGGCAGGACGGTCTCGGCGACATCGGTGCGCCGCGCCGCGAGGCGCATGGCCGAGGTGTCGCGCGTATAGGGCCAGCCCGGCTGCATCCCGAGAAAGAAGTTGGCCCCGTCCGTCAGCTTGCGCATCCGCGGCCCGTAGACCACCTCGAACTCCGCGTCGCGGCTCAGCACATCGAGGCAATCGGCATGGCGGGTCACCACCGCCGTGCCGGTGTTCTCGTAGGCCTTCATCACCTGCGCCTTGAGCGACAGGTTCGGCCAGAACGCCCGCAGCACCGCGTAGACCCGGGACTGCGCCTGCGCGTCCGTGACAAACGGCAGAAGCGCCGCGCGCCCGCCCGAGGCGAAGACGGAGGCGCCTTTCACCAGAAGCCATCCCAGCGCGACCAAGCCTTCGATCAGAACGGCGATCAGCCGCCCGACCGCCGCGAAGGCCTCGCTCACCCGCGCCAGCATCGCCGGCCCCTCATGTCGGATCGACGATGCCCATCGCGATCATCCGTAGCGCGATCATCGAAGGCACGAAGAAATACTCGCCGCCGCGGCACTCCACGAAGGTCCTGAGCTTGGTCATCATGTAGGGCGGCTTGCCCGAGGACGGGTCCGACGGGATCATGTGCCGCCTGTGGCGGTCGTGACGCCCGAGCATCGGGCAGGTGTTGTTGCCCTGGTGGAAATCGAGCCCGTACTGAATCCATTGCTGCTGGACGAACTCGAACTGGCGGAAAAGGTCGACGCCGAGGATCATCATGATCACGCCCTGCTCGGTCTCGTCGTCGCGATGCTCGAAATCGGGCGGACCGTAGGGCAGACCTCGCCGCAGGACGCGGCGGCGCTTGTTCAGCGCATGGTTGGCCTTGGGGTTCTTGGGCTGCACCCCGGTCTTGGGATCGACGCCGAAAGCGTTGAGCGGATCGAGGTAATCACGCGTGTTCACCCGCCGGATATGCGCGCCGCCCGGGCATTTGAACCCGGCCATGTCGTCGCCATAGCGGAAATCCGAGGCCGCGGGCGTGCGGATATATTCGATGTTCTTCGCCCAGGCGACAGGCTCTTTGAGGAAGCGCCCGGTCTCGTCCAGCCAGCCGCCCGCGTGACCGAAGGCCACCCAGCCGTCGAAATCCGGGATCACCGCCACCGGGACGCCGTCCGACCAGCGGCCGCACATCTTGGCCATCAGCGTCTCACGCGCCTCGAAGAGATCGACCTTCATGATCGCGGCAAAGCGCTCGGCCTCCTCATCCAGCACCGCGTTGAAGCTGCCGACATTCTCATGAAGCTTGCGATAGGCCATGAAGGTGCCGTTCTGCATGAACTCGGGCGGCATCGCGGTGGGCGGCAGCTCCTGGCTCTCGCCGGTATGCCCGAAGAGGAACTCTCCCGGCTCCAGGGGCTCCCAGCCCTTGCCCATTCGCTTGCCGCGCCCGATCACGGCGGTCTTCTCGCTCGCTTCGGGATACTGGCCCCGAAACACCGGATCGCCGATCCCGTCGGTGAAGCCGAAATGCTCGCGCGCCGTGGGCAGGGTCAGCCCGCCGAATTCGCCGAACACCGCCGAGGCGTCCTGGAACGCGGCCTCGCCCGAGCGGCCGTTCTCCTCGATCAGCACCAGCCCGTCATTGCAGAGCCCGCGAAGCCACTCGGTCCGGGTCTCGAGCGCGGGGTGCGGCACCTTCATCCGGGCGAGGAACTCGGGGCTCCTCGGATCTGCATCGCCGGTGTCCGACTGCGCGTTCAGCGTCACGAGGATATGGACATCCTTGCCGCCCGCGAGCCCCGGCTTGCGATTGCCCCGCCAGATCGGATCCCAGTCGCGGTCCCAGCCGGGGTCGTCCTCCTCGGTCTTGCCCGGATCGCGGTCGCCCAGCATCGACGCCCGCGCCCGCATCCCCGAGGCAAAGACCTCGGGCATGCCCTGAAGCGTGCGGTTCGGCACCTCGAGCCAGTAGAGCCCCATGAAGGTGAAGGCGATGTTGACCGTGCAGTCCGGCTTGTCGGCCTCCTCGGGCCAGCGCGCCGAGGTCGTCACCTCCCGGCGCACCGCGTCGACAAAGGCCCGGCCCGCGGCGGGGTCGCGGATCTGGAAGAAGAAATACCGCGCGAAGGGAAAAGAGAAGCGCCCATAGGCGCGGGTCACGTTGCCCTGGATGTCATGCAGGTTGAGCCGATAGGTCATGATCCCGCCTCCTCACACACGCGCTTGCGGCTGCGGCGCCGCCGACGAGATCACCCCCGGCCGCTGCGTCGGCTGGGCGACATCGCCCGGCGCGTGCCGCGCGATGAAGTCGCCGAAGGCGGCGTGCAGGCGCTCGGGGCTCTCGCCCTGGTGGTCGGCCACGAAATCGGCGAAAGCCTGCTGGGTGTAGAGCGCCTTCAGGACGGTTCTCAGGTCGTCATGCCTGCCCGGAGCCAGGGGCTTGGCCCCGTTGGCGTTGGCGTAGCGCACGGCACCGATGAACGCCGCCACCGTCGCCACGATGCCGACGACGGCGATCAGAAGCGTGCTCAACCCCCAAAGTGACCCCATCCCGAAAAGCGCCAGGACCAGCGCCAGAACCGCCACCGCCGCAGGCACCGCCACGACACCTATCAGGAGCTTCAGCGGCAGGTCGTTGAACTTGGGCAGCTCCAGGTAATAGTCGTGATAGGGCATCGTCGTCTCGACATGGCAGCGCTCCAGATAGGCACCGAACTCCGCCGCGCTGGTGACGCTCTCGAAGCCATGACAATTGCCGAAGATCGCCTCGATCTCCTCGCCCATCGTGTCCCAGAGCAGCCGCGCATAGGAGAGCCGCGCCCGCTTCTGCCGCTCCGGCGACAGCGTCGCGGGCAGCGGGTCGCCGTCCTCCTCGACCGCGTCGATATCGGCGGTGAAGACGAGATAGGCCGAATTCAACCGATCCACGTGCTCGGGGTCGATGGTGTTGACGCCCCGCACCGTCGCCACCAGCACGTCCTGCCGGTTGCGGCCATTGCTGACCACGTCGTCGAGCACGAACATCCGCGCGAAATGGGTGCGGGTGTTGCGGGCGAAGGGCGCCGCATATTTGGTCTTCTGCGTCGCGGGCGACTGGTGCGCGGGCGGCAGCCGCGCCAGCTCGATCCGCACCTTCTGGCGATACGAGACGTCATCCTTGGGCCCGCCCGCCTTGATCGGGATAAGATAAGTGAGAAACAGGTGTCCGCTGTCGAAATCGGCCATGCTACGCCCCCTTCTCGCTTGCGAAGCGCTGCTGCGCCGCCGCGATGAAGGCCAGTCGGTTCACGTCCGCGCGCTCGGTATCGAGGCTCGCGACCGGACCGAAGCCCGGATCGCCGAGATCGGTCTGCACCTTCAGGAACGCCGCGTCGAAGGCCCGGGCAAAGGCTTCCGCATCGCCCGCCTTGTGCGCCTCGGTCAGGTCGAGCACCGCGTCATAGACCTTGAGCGCCGATTTCACGTCGCGCTGCGCCGAGCCGGGCGTGGCGTTGTAATAGTAGTCGGTGCCGATCTGGTTGTAGGTGATGTAGGTCTTGAACGGCGTGATCGGGATCGAGAGCGGGTATTTCGTCGCCGAGTACCAAAAGAGGTTCAGCCCGTTCGGAATCCCGTCCGAGAAGGCGTCGATATACTGGTCCCAGGTCCCGTTGAAGTTCGAGCAGAAGAGCATGTAATCGCTCTCCATCGTCTCCTTGCCCTGCCCCAGATCGGGCCACTGGTCGCGCTTTATGATGACCCAGCGCGCGAAATGGATGAGCGAGAGGCCCAGAAGCCCCATCAGGTTCGACGGCAGCCCGCGCGCCGCCATGAAGAGCAATCTGTTGATCCAGGTGAGCCGGGGATGGCTGGGGGTCACCACGTTCATCGCATAGGCTTTTCCGGCGACGTTCGACATGCGCGCGCTCCAATGACTTCCATAAAAAAATATCCGTGCGCTGAGTGGGCGCACGCTATGGCTGTATGAGGCCGGAAAAGACCCGGCCCTGTCAAAGGATAATTTCCGCTAGGTCACCCGACCCGCGGGTTCCCGCGCGCGCTGGTCAGACGCACGGCAGTTCCGCGCGCCGCCAGTTCGAAAGGTCGCAATGCGCGGCGCTCGGGCGCCCCTGCACGCGCCTCAGACGCCTGAAGTTAACGGCGCCCGGACATTCGCTATTCTCGGATGATGAAAACCGAGCAATGCGCCCGGCGCGTGACCCGCGCCGCCGTCGAGCCGAGGAAATAGTCCCGCGCCGAGGGCGCATGCGAGCCGACGATGATCAGGTCCGCGCCCTCACGCTCGGCATGGCCCACGATCTGCACGCCCGCCTTGCCCTTCGCGACCGCGACGGACACGTCCGGCGCATCGCCCGCGAAACTCGCGACCTTGTCGCGCACCTTCGTGGTCAGGTGGTTGGCGTCGCGCATCTCGACGAACTCGGCCACGAACCCGGGCACGTCCTCGAGCACGGTCAGAAGCGTGATCCTGCCGCCCGGGGCAAGAAGCCCGCGCGCCATCTCGAGCTTTGCGGGCACCAGCGCCTCGTGATCGAGCGCCACGGCGATAACGATATGATCGAACTTGCCCATCCGGGCCTCCCGCTCTCTCAGGTGGTGGACGGCATGTAGGCGAGCGCGATGGCCACCAGTGCCGCAAGAAACAGCGTTTCGGTCACGATCAGAAGCGCCGCGCCCGACCCGACCTTCAGAACCTCGCCGGGTTGCGTCTTGACCCCCACCGCCGCGATCGCGGTCAGAAGGCACCAGGACGACAGGTTCGATCCGGCTTTGGTCACGGCCTCCGGCGCCAGCCCCGAGGCCGAGAGCACCGCGAGCGCCAGGAACCCCATGACGAAGACCGGGACGATGGGCGGACGGGTGCCGCCCATCTCGGCCTCGCTGGCGTAGCTGCGCACGACGAGCGCCGCGAGCGCGACCACGGGCGCCAGCATCACCACGCGCAGGAGCTTGACCAGCGTCGCGGTGTCCCCGGCCTCGACCGAGATCGAGTAGCCCGCGCCCACGACCTGCGCCACGTCATGCACCGTCGCGCCGATGAAGATGCCCGCCTCGCGGTCGTTCAGCCCCATGAGGTCGGTGAGGATCGGGTAGATGATCATCGCCACCGTCGACAGCACCGTCACGCCGACCACGGTAAAGACCAGCCGGTCCTCGGATTTCTCGTCCCGCGGCAGGATCGCCGCGATGGCCAGCGCCGCCGACGCCCCGCAGATCGCCACCGAGCCCGCCGAGAGAAAGGCGAAGCGGTAGCGGAAGCCGAAGAAGCGCGACACCGACAGGCCGAAGAGGATCGTCAGCACCACCCCCGCCACGATCAGCCCCACGACCATCGCGCCGAGGCCCGTGACCAGCTCGAGCGTGATCCTCAGCCCCAGAAGCGCCACCCCGAAGCGCAAAAGCGTGCGCGAGGCAAAGGCGATCCCCGGCCCGACCTTGGGCTCTGCGGCGAGGAAGTTGAGCGCGATCCCGAAGAGAAGCGCCAGGAGCATCGCGGGCGCGCCGTAATGCTCGGAGACGAAGCGGCTCGCCAGCGCCACCAGAAGCGCCACGAGAAGGCCCGGAAAGAGACGTCGCAGCGTGTCGAGCGTGTCGGTCATCGCGTCAGTCTCCCACACCGGCCAAGCGCCGGATCTGTGTCAGGTATGGCTCGGACAGGACCAGCCCGTCGCGCTCGGCCTCTGCCCGCGTCGCATCGCGACGCGCCCCCGGCAGCCGCGCGCCCTCTTCGGCCAGAAGCAGCGCGAAGAGCCGCTCCAGCCGCGCGCCGAATGCCGCCGGATCGGGCGGACGGATCGCGATCAGCGTCTGCCCGGTGCCCGGCGGAGGCCCCTCGGCGTCGAAGAACGAGCTCGCCTCGCGCGACAGGCTGGCGCCTGGCAGGACCGCGGCGAGGATCTCGACCATCAGCGCGAGGACCGTGCCCTTGGCGCCGCCGATGGGCAGCATCGAGCCCGCGAGCGCCGCCTCTGGATCGGTCGTCGGAGCGCCGTCGCGGTCGAGCGCCCAGTCCGCGGGGATCGGCTGGCCGGTCTTCCTGGCGTTCATCACCTTGCCGCGCGCAACCCGCGACAGCGACAGATCGGCGACGAAAGTGGAGCCGTCGGGCCGCGGCGCGGCGAAGGCGATGGGGTTGGTGCCGTAAAGCGGCGTCTTCGCGCCCCAGGGCGCGATGGCGGCAGGGGCGTTGGCGACCATGATCCCGAGGCACCCGGCCCGCGCGATCCGGTCCACCTGCACCGACAACGCCCCGCAATGATGCGAGCGCGCCACCGCCACGACCGCCGATCCGTGTTCCTGGGCGATCTCTGCCGCAAGCGCGGTGGCGCGGTCGAGCGCCGGATAGGCGAAGCCGTATCCCGCATCGACGGTCGCGACCGTGGTCGCCGACCGCGTGACCGCGATCCCGGCCCCGGCCCGCACCTTGCCCGAGCGCACCTGCGCCACGTAATCGGCGACCCGGCTGAACCCGTGCCCCGATTGCCCCTCGGCGTCCGCCGCGACCAGCGCGCGCGCCACCGAGGCCGCAACCGCGCCGGGCACGCCTGCGCCCGCGAATGCGGCCGCAAGCAGCCGCTCGGCCTCGCCCAGGGAAAGTCTCATCGTGTCGGTCATGCTGCCGCCCACAAGGACGGGCGGCCCCGAAGGGCCGCCCGCGTTCCGGTCACGCGCTCCGGTAGAGCTTGGTCATGGAGAACTCGCGGTGGCCCAAGGCCTCTGCGGCGGTGTTGCGGCCGTTGG